>NZ_RCOB01000206.1:0-629 GCF_004307665.1 Pseudomonas sp. Sample_16 | reverse complement strand
CAATCTCTACCAGATGTGCCCGATCCCTGCAGGAGCGAGCCTGCTCGCGAAAAACGATTGGGCGACACGGACATTCAGATAGCCCGCGTCATCGTTAACGACCATCGCGAGCAGGCTCACTCCTACACAGGTTGGTTTCGTTTGCTGAAATCCCATAGACCACAAAACCTGTGGGAGCTGGCTTGCCAGCGATAGCGGCCTGACAGCCAACCAATCCCTACGGCTTGTTTAAAAGCGTTCAAGATTGCTTCCTGAAAGTTACGTTGCCTTGCGTCGTTACCTACAACTACGCCAGAATCCGCCGGCTTGTGCGCCTTGGCCCTTGTCTCTATCGTTCTCGTGTCGCTACTTTTCCAGCGATCGGGTTTAGCAGCTCGGTAAATTTCAAGGCTCGCCAGTGTCACCCTTTGATCTGTCTGCGCACTCGGAGTGCAGGCAAGTCTGCGTCATGGTGGCTGTGCGTGGGGCACTTCGGTGCGCCGGGTTCCTTGATCCCTGGTCTGCTAACCCGCGTACAGCCGCCACCTTTTCGTTTAGCAGCGATGTGTGGCGGCTCCATTGATCAAGGAGTTTTACCATGTTCAAACCCACCCCCAATCCCCCTGAAACCGACACCGTTTCGCCCTACG
>NZ_RCOB01000082.1:0-26104 GCF_004307665.1 Pseudomonas sp. Sample_16 | reverse complement strand
TTTTTAGCGAAAAACATCTCGCGAAAGCTTGACCGTGAACAGAGTATCTACAGGGTTTTGCTTACTTGGCGGTAAACGTGGTGTAGCTGTTGATCAGGTTGCGGTAGTTCGGGATGCGTTCGGAAAGCAGGTTGGCCAGGCCTTCCATGTCGTTGCGCCAGTCGCCTTGCAGTTCGCAGGCCACGGAGAACCAGTTAAGCAGCTGTGCACCGGCCGCCGACATGCGCGCCCAGGCGGCTTGTTGCACGGTGGTGTTGAAGGTGCCGGAAGCATCGGTCACCACGAACACGTCAAAGCCTTCGGCCAGTGCGGACAGCGTCGGGAACGCCACGCACACGTCGGTCACCACACCGGCAATGATCAGTTGCTTGCGCCCGGTAGCCTTCACTGCCTTGACGAAGTCTTCGTTGTCCCAGGCGTTGATCTGGCCAGGGCGCGCAATGAACGGCGCGTCGGGGAACTGCGCCTTGAGCTCCGGCACGATCGGGCCGTTCGGGCCGCTGTCGAAACTGGTGGTGAGGATGGTCGGCAAGTTGAAGAATTTGGCGATGTCACCCAGGGCCAGTACGTTGTTCTTGAACTCATTGGGCGAAAAATCCTGCACCAGCGAGATCAGACCTGTCTGGTGATCGACCAACAGCACAACGGCATCGTCTTTATTCAGGCGTTTGTAGGGAACGTTGCTCATGGGTAACTCCTCGGTGGATGAATGTCTTTTGGGTGTTCGTCAGAAAGCAAAACACGAGCAGCCGAAGGCGCCCCAGAAACCGGCAAAGTCGCTGACCGGCGCATTCGACAGGCGCGCCCGTTCATGGCTGTGGGAATGCACCGCACACGGACCGCTGCACTGATGAACCTGCGCTTGCAGAGATGAGGCTGGCCGCCAATGGCCCGGCACTTTCACCACCGGCGACCAATCCGGCAGCACCGGCACACTGGCCGGGCCAAGTTTTTCGAAGTCGCCGGCGGCATACACCACTTTGCCGCCGACCACGGTCAGCACCGACTCGATCCATTTGATCGCTTCTTCGTCGACACTGAAAAAGTCCGCGCTCAACGCCGCGATATCGGCCAGCTGTCCGACCTTGATCTGGCCCTTCTTGCCCTGCTCGGACGAGAACCAGGCGCTGCCATGGGTGAACAGTTCCAGCGCAGTCTGGCGCGACAGGCCTTCGGCATGCAGCGCCATGCCGCCGACGGTGCGTGCGCTGACCATCCAGTACAACGAGGTCCATGGATTGTAGCTCGACACGCGCGTGGCATCGGTGCCCGCGCCTACCGGCACACCTTCAGCGAGCATGCGTTTGATCGGCGGGGTGGCTTCGGCCGCTTTGGCCCCATAACGCTCGACAAAATACTCACCCTGGAACGCCATGCGATCCTGAATCGCAATGCCGCCGCCCAGCGCCCTCACCCGCTCGATGTTCTGCGGGGTAATGGTTTCGGCGTGATCGAAAAACCAGGGCAGGCCATTAAACGGAATGTCGCGGTTGACCTTCTCGAACACATCGAGCATGCGACTGATGGATTCGTTGTAGGTGGCATGCAGACGGAACGGCCAGCGCTGTTCGACGAGGTGGCGCACCACCGGCTCCAGCTCGTCCTCCATGCTCTGCGGCAGGTCCGGGCGCGGTTCGAGGAAGTCTTCGAAGTCTGCCGCCGAGAACACCAGCATTTCCCCGGCGCCGTTGTGACGCAGGAAGTCATCGCCCTGGTGCAATTTGACGCTACCGGTCCAGTTCTGGAAGTCGGCCAGCTCTTCTTTGGGTTTCTGGGTAAACAGGTTGTAGGCGATGCGCACGGTCAGTTGCTCATCCTTGGCCAACTGTTCGATCACCTGATAATCGTCGGGATAATTCTGGAAACCACCGCCGGCGTCGATGGCACTGGTCAGGCCCAGACGATTGAGTTCGCGCATGAACTGCCGCGTCGAGTTGACCTGATACTCCAGCGGCAACTTCGGCCCCTTGGCCAGGGTCGAGTAGAGAATCATCGCGTTGGGACGTGCCACCAGCATGCCGGTGGGGTTGCCGTTAGCGTCGCGAACGATTTCGCCGCCCGGCGGGTTCGGCGTGTCGCGGGTGTACCCGGCTACCCGCAGCGCGGCCCGGTTGAGCAAGGCCCTATCATACAAATGCAGGACGAACACCGGTGTGTCCGGCGCGGCCTGATTGAGTTCATCAAGGGTCGGCATGCGTTTTTCGGCAAACTGAAACTCGTTCCAGCCACCCACCACGCGCACCCACTGCGGAGTTGGTGTGCGATCGGCTTGCTCCTTGAGCATGCGCAAGGCGTCGGCCAGCGAGGGCACACCTTCCCAGCGCAATTCAAGGTTGTAGTTCAGGCCCCCGCGGATCAAGTGCAAGTGCGAGTCATTGAGACCGGGAATCACGCAACGGCCCTTGAGGTCGATCACTTGCGTGACCGGACCGCGTAACGCCATGGCCTGGGCATCGCTGCCGACCGCTACAAAGCGGCCGTCACTGATCGCAACCGCACTGGCGTGCGGATTCTCGCGGTCGACCGTATGAAATTGGCCATTGAACAGAATCAGATCGGCGTTCATCGAAGTTCCTTAAGGCAATTTGGCAGGGGACTGGCCGGCTTCCAGCCAGGGCGCAAACAGGCGCGTGGCGAGCGGCATGAAGACGTACACCACTGACAGCACGATGGTCAGGGTGATCAGGAACGTGGCGACCACGTAATTGGAAAGAAAAGCGTTGAGCTGCAGCAACGGCCCCCAAAGCAGCGGTACCAACAGCGTGTGCGGCAGGATCACCAGCAGCGTGACCACCGCCTGCTTCCAGCGCGGTGCAGGCGAGCCGGTTTCAGTCTGCGGGGTAAACCAGAACTCGTTGACCGGGTTGACCTCGGTCTGGTCGCCATCAGCGAGCATCGGCGCAGCTTCGTCGACCAGCGCCTGGCGCTGCGGCGAATCGAGCCAGCGCTGCATCGCCTCAGTGGAGCAAAAGCGCAGCACGCAGGTGTACGTGTCGAGACCCCCGCTTTTGCCACGCACCACATCCACCCCCAGGTGCCCCACGCTTTGCCCGGCAACCTTGACGATGTTGCGCAGCCAGGCTTCATACGGCACTTCGGAACCGGCCTTGATCCGATGCTTGACGATCAACGTGACAACTTCATCGAACCCAGGTGTCTGTGTGCTCCGGGACTGGATTTCAGACATGACGAAGGTCTCCGACGTAACAATGTTGAAAGGACTTCAATGTTGCCGATGACGGGAAGGAAAAAATTGCATGTACGTGCTTTTTTTTTAAACGTGCCGCCCGGACTCAGGGCTTGCGCAACAAATAGGTATCCATGATCCAGCCATTGGCCTGTCGGGCCGCCTTGCGGACCCGCTCAATCTCATCCGCGACGTCCCTGAGCTTGCCGCTGATCAGGATTTCATCGGGTGTCCCCAGGTAGGCCCCCCAATAAATCTGCGTGTCCTGATCCGCTACCTGTTGGTAGGCGTCCTGGGCATCGAGCATCACCACCAGGCTGTCGGCGTCGCTCACCTGCCCCGCGGCCAGTCGCCGGCCAGTGGTGATTTCAACCGGACGACCGATCTGATTGAGCGTCACTTTGTGCTGCGCCGCCAGCGCCTGAACGCTGGTGATGCCGGGAATCACCTCGTATTCGAAAGCGCAGGTGCCTGCCGCGAGAATGGCCTGCAGGATTCGCAGGGTGCTGTCGTAAAGTGCCGGGTCACCCCATACCAGGAACCCGCCGCACTGGCCGTCCGTCATTTGCTCATTGATCAGGCGCTCGAAGGTACGCTGCTTGGCCAGGTTCAGCTCATTGACGCTGCAAGTGTAGTCAACATCGCCACGCTCGCGTTCCGCAACGGGCGCTTCGACAAAGCGGTAATCGCGATGGCTGATGTAACGTTCACAAATGTCGCGGCGCAGGTCGACCAGTTTGTCTTTGCTCCGGCCCTTGTCCATGAGGAAAAACACATCGACCCGATTCAGCGCCTTGACCGCTTGCACGGTGATGTAATCAGGGTTGCCGGCACCGATGCCGATGACCATTATCTTTTTCATCAAGACACCCCTTCAGGATCAGTGCCCGGCAGCCGCAAGCGCCAGCAACCATTGAACCGCAACTCGATGGACGACAGCGGCTCGACATCGATCAGGTTGTAGGCCGGGCTCTGCAGGACGTGACTCAGCGCGGCACGAATGACAAACGGATGGGTAACGGCGATGAAATGCCCAGGTGTTGCTTGCAGCGTCGTCAGCCACTCAGCGGTGCGCGTACAGACCTGGGCCACCGACTCACCACCATGCGGGGCCGCATGCGGGTCGGCAATCCAGCCCTGCAATAATTCAGGTTCGGATGTTTGCACGTCATTGATGCTTGCACCGCACCAGCGCCCGAAATCGCAATCTCTCAGGGCTGCGACCACCTCCATCGTACTGCCGAACAATTCGGCGGTTTGTCGGGTGCGCAGCTCCGGCCCGCATAACAGCTTCGGCGCACCCTTGAATTGAGAACTGCGCGAACCCCGCGCCGATTGCCAATCCATCTCCAGCGGCTCGTTTGTAGGAAACCGCGCAAGTTTTTGTGCGACAGTTCGTGCATGGCACATCAGGGTCAAACGAGTCGCCTTCACGCGGGGTTTCTCTGTCGGGTGGGAAGGATAAACGGCGTTTAATCGCCAGCCAGAGGCAATTGTGCCGTAAGAGTCGGCATCGGGGTTGTTTCCTTTGACTTGAAATGGGTAATGGCCGGATGCCTTTCATGCTACAGGATCAGCCATCTCTGACTGCTCTTTGGGCGTTTGCCTACAAGCCTGATCGACTTACCTGAAGCCCCGATGCGCATCGATCAAAAATCGTCACTGGACGTTGAAATCCCGCACGAAAATTAACTAGACATGCAGTGCGGCTTAAATAAATACTGCTTTCAACGGATTACCGATAGCCCACATCCAGCAGGAGCCCGGATGCCTTGTTTTGCCAGACCCGAACATCGTTTCCGGTCTGGAACCTGACCCACACGAACTTAAGATCCATTCACCCTGACGAGCCCCATGGCAGGGTCTGGAGCGGGCACGGTGATGCGTGTAGTCATACCCGGTAACGAACAAAAAAGAGCGACGCCTTACAAGGCTACCGCCGAAAAAATGCGTGGAAAACCGACAGTGATTGTCAGGCTTGGTGCCCCGTCACCCAGCCCTTTGAGACAGGAGTGCATCCATGCTGGTCTTGCGCCCAGTGCAGTTAACCGACCTGCCCCAGTTGCAGCGCCTTGCTCGCGAAAGCCTGGTGGGCGTCACGTCCTTGCCGGACGACAGCGAGCGCTTGCGCGATAAAATCCTCGATTCCTGCACATCTTTCGAGCAAAACGTGCAGAACCCCGGGCCGGAGAATTATTTCTTCGTACTCGAGGACCTGACAAACCGGTCTCTGATCGGATGTTCGGAGATTCTGGCGACTGCCGGGTTCGACGAACCGTTCTACAGCCTGCGCAATCGCCACTTCAATAGTGCCTCGCGAGAGTTGAACATCGAGCACGGCGTGCCGGCGTTGTCGCTGTGCCAGGACCTCAGTGGCCACACATTGCTGCGCGGTTTTCACATCGATGGCGCATGGACAGGAACGGCCGCCTCCGAACTGTTGTCGCGAGCGCGCCTGCTGTTCATCGCCGCCCATGCCCAGCGCTTTTGCGACACAGTGATTACCGAAATCGTCGGTTACAGCAGCGATGAGGGACATTCACCCTTCTGGGATGCCGTGGGCAAACACTTCTTCGACCTGCCCTACGTCGAAGCGGAGCGCTTGTGTGGCCTGGAAAGCCGGGCGTTCCTCGCCGAATTGATGCCGCAATATCCGATCTACGTGCCCATGCTGCCCCAAGCCGCACAGGACTGCATCGGCCGGATCCACCCCGATGGCCAGGAAGCCTTCGATATTCTTCAGCGCGAGGGATTCGAAACCAATCACTACGTCGACCTTTTCGACGGCGGTCCAACCCTGCTGGCCCGCACGGGCAACATACGGTCCATCGCCCAAAGCCAAACCACCCAGGCCAGCCCCGGTGCGTTCATCGACGCTCGAGGGCGTTACCTGGTCAGCAATGATTCGCTGGAGAACTTTCGCGTCATCATTGCAGAACTGGACTACCTGCCCGGAAAACCCGTGACCCTCGATGCCGCGATGTGTGCAGCGTTGAAGGTGACCGAGGGCCGTCAGGTTCGGTTGATTGCCCTGTGAGCATCGTTGTGTGCGGTGCCCGACAACGATCCCCGTACAAACCCGAAGCGGGAGCGGCATCATGATTGTTCGACCGGCCCAGGTGACCGACCTGCCTGCCCTGCTCGCGTTGGTTCGGCTTGCGGGCCGAGGGATGACGACTTTGCCGGCCGACGAAGAACGACTGAACTACCGATTGCGATGGGCAAAAAGAACGTTCGCCGAGCAGGTCGAACGTGCCGATGCGGATTACCTGTTCGTACTCGAAGACGACGATCAGCAAGTGGTGGGCGTGAGTGCCGTGGCGGGAGCCGTTGGCCTGCGCGAACCCTGGTACAACTATCGGGTCGGTCTGACGGTCAGCTCATCCCCGGACCTGGGCATCCAGCGACACATTCCGACCTTGTTCCTGAGCAATGAAATGACCGGGCAATCGGAACTCCGCACGTTGTTCCTGCGCCCCGACCAGCGCCTGGGCAGCCACGGTCGCCTTCTATCCCTGAGTCGCCTGTTGTTTGTCGCGGAGTTCCCGCACTTGTTTGGCGACAAACTCATCGCCGAGCTGCGCGGCAGTGCCGATGAACAGGGCTGTTCGCCCTTCTGGGACAGCGTGGGCCGCCACTTTTTCCAGATGGATTTCAGCCACGCCGATCACCTGTCCGGGTTGGGCAACAAATCGTTCATCGCCGAACTGATGCCACGCCAACCCATTTACACCTGTCTGCTCACAGAACAGGCTCAAGCCGTTATCGGCAAACCTCACGCCAACAGCGAAGCGGCACTGAAAATCCTCAGCGACGAGGGTTTTGACCACAAAGGTTATATCGACATTTTCGACGCCGGCCCGGTCATCGAAGCCCCGACCTCCGGCATTCGCACCGTGCGCGACAGTCAATTGTTTGATTTGGCCATGGGCGCCCCGGACGAGCAGGCGCCGCTGTGGCTGATCCACAACCGCCGACTGGAAAACTGTCGCATCACTACTGCCCGGGCTCGACAATCAGGGCACAGTCTGGTGGTTGATCGCCTCACCGCCAAACGCCTGCAATTGCGACCCGGCGATTCTGTTCGAGCCGTCCCCTTGCTCAAACAACAGCAGCAGGCAGTGGCGGCGTAACATCTCAATTGCCTGGCGTGCCGTTGGTCGCTCAACCCAAGCCGACATCCCCCAGACATACCCGCGTTTACCTTGAAACAGACAATGGCACACACCAAAAGGCAGCAATCACGGCAAATTCGTCATCATTCTCGACTCGCCAGCGTGATAGCCTTTTACAACTTCGGCGTTGACACTTTTGCTCAAGCCCTTCCATTTCCATTGGTGGAACTCATATGTCCAGGCTGTCTCATCAAGATTTGCGCCACAATTTTCGCCAGCTGTTCGCGTCCAAAACCTGCTATCACACCGCATCGGTCTTCGATCCGATGTCGGCGCGCATCGCCGCCGACCTGGGGTTTGAGGTAGGCATCCTGGGAGGTTCGGTTGCATCGTTACAAGTGCTGGGCGCCCCCGACTTTGCCTTGATCACCCTCAGTGAGTTCGCCGAGCAGGCCACCCGTATCGGGCGTGTCGCCCAGTTACCGGTCATCGCCGACGCCGACCATGGCTACGGCAACGCATTGAATGTGATGCGTACCATTGTCGAACTGGAACGCGCCGGCATCGCGGCCCTGACCATCGAAGACACCCTGCTGCCCGCCCAATTCGGCCGTAAATCCACCGACCTGATTACCGTCGCCGAGGGCGTCGGCAAGATCCGCGCGGCACTGGAAGCCCGCTGCGATTCGGAAATGGCAATCATTGCCCGCACCAACGCAGGGATCCTGCCGGTGCAGGAAATCATCAGCCGCACCAAGCAATACCAGCGCGCCGGTGCCGATGGTATTTGCATGGTAGGGGTAAAGGATTTCGATCATCTGGAGCAAATCGCCGAACACCTGAGCGTCCCGTTGATGCTGGTGACCTACGGCAACCCGCTGCTGCGTGACGACAAACGTCTGGCCGAACTTGGCGTGCGCGTGGTAATCGACGGCCACGGCGCCTACTTCGCCGCCATCAAGGCGACCTACGACAGCCTGCGCGAGCAACGCCAGATCTTCACCCAGGCCTCTGACCTGAGCGCTACCGAACTGACTCACACCTACACTCAGCCTGAAGAGTACATCCGCTATGCGGAGGAATTCATGAGCGTCAAGGAGTGATGGGCAGGCGGTAGTCAGGCGGCGACAATGGGATCAGGGGATCAAACCGAGCCGAGCAGCTCATGCCGTGGCCTGTCGTCACGGCAACAGATCACCCGATTACGCCCCGTGCTCTTGGCTTCATACAACGCCTGATCCGCATCATTGAGCCACAGGGTCGCGTCGGTGTGGCCTGCGTTGAACGCCGCAAGACCAATACTCAGGCTGACCTTCAACGTCGGATTCTGTTCATAACCCAGGGTGGCGAAGCGATCACGCAAGCCCTCCATGACGGCAGCGGCACTGCTCAGGGGCAGGTCCGGCAGGATCACGCAAAATTCATCGCCGCCATAACGCCCGGCGACATCCGTGGCCCGCAGGTTGTGTTTGAGCATCTTGCTCAGTTGCCGCAACACGATGTCTCCGGCGACGTGACCGTAGGTGTCGTTGATGATTTTGAAATGGTCGATGTCGATCAGGGCAATCGCCCCGCCCTGGCGTTGCCGCTGGCAGCGCTGGAATTCCACTTCCAGCTGGTCCTTCCAGGCGCCGTGGTTGAGCAATCCGGTCAGGCTGTCGGTGCGGCTCAGGGCCAGTAACTCGCGCTTTTGCCGCCCGAGGGTATAAGCCTGGCGATAGCAGATCCAGCCCAGCGCCAGCGGATAAAGACACATCAGCGGCAAACAGGCGTAGAGCTGGATCTGGCTGGTTTCGGGAACCACGACGGGGCTGAAAAACAGCCAGCCGACGCCCATCCCGAGTACCTGCGCGGCGGTCCCCGTCAGCAGAAAGCGCAAACCGCCAATGGCGACATTATTCATCGCCATCATCGAAAGGGTGGTGGCGGCAGGCAAAGGATTGAAGTGCATGGCGACAACCCAGAACCCACCCATAAAGGCGTCCACCAACAGGTTACGCTGTTCCGCGTGGTAGGGACGCGCAACCCGACGCGACCAATGGTAGGCCAGGTGCGGCCAGAGCAACCCATTGAACAACATCAGGCCCCATACCCAAGGCGCCGGGTTCAATGGGAACATCGCCACACTCACGCATAACAAGCCCAACCCGAGGCCGAGGATGCGCGATGTGTAGAGCCTCCTGGCCAGTGAAAGTCCTTTTCCTCCCATCTTTCCCATTGGGACCTCTGCCGCACGGAACAAAACCTGATTACACCGGTGGTGCAGGTACTGTCGGAGTCTAACAGGGCAACGTCAAATAGCCATCACCGGCTAGCGGCGCATAAACCGAGCGCTGTGTGGAGTCTGTTCGCGCCCACTTGATGAAGATCACGCGCAATACCGCTTCGTTTGGCTATACATGAAAGAAGCGTTCGCTAAACCACGAGCAAACAGGAGGCCCATGCAGACCTTTCAAGTGCTGATCATCGGCAGCGGCTTTGGAGGTCAGTGCGCCGCCGTCAATTTGCTCAAGGCCGGCATTACCGACTTCCGTGTGCTGGAGCGGCGGGACTTCTTCGGTGGCACTTGGTGCCAGAACACCTACCCCGGCGCCGCCGTCGATGTGCCTTCACCGCTGTATTCGCTGTCCTTTGCCCCCTACCGCTGGACGCAGATGTTTGCCGAACAGGCCGAACTTCATCGCTACACCGGTCATGTGATCGAGCACTTTGGCCTGCGCGAACGAGTGGAATTGCAAGCCGATGTCGAGCGTGTCGAATGGGACGATGCCGGCAAACGCTGGGCCGTGCACACTGCCGCCAAAGGCACGTTTCACGCACAATTTCTGATCAACGCCACGGGTCCCTTGAGCCAACCGGTAATTCCGCATTTCGAGGGGCAGGAACGCTTCCAGGGCAAAACCTTTCATACCAACAATTGGGACCATTCCTACGATTACCGGCAAAAACGCGTGGCCATTGTCGGCAGCGGTGCCAGCGCGGCGCAGGTGATTCCGGCGATAGCCCCGGACGTCGGGCACTTGCATGTGTTCCAGCGTACGCCGCATTGGGTGCTGCCTCGGGCTGACCGCACATTCGGGCGTTTCCAGCGTTGGCTGCTCGGGATCAGGCCGGCCTACAAGCTGCTGCGCTGGATGATCTACTGGCAGTTTGAAACCCGGGTGATCGCCTTCAAATACTCGAAACCGGCGTTGCACATGGTCCAGCAAAAGGCCCTGCGCTTCATCAGGCGCCAGGTTCCCGACGGCGAACTTCGGCGAAAACTGACGCCGGACTACACCATCGGCTGCAAACGGGTGATTCTATCGAGCACGCTGTACCCGGCGCTGGCCCGCAGCAATGTAACGCTGCACAGCCGCGAACAGGCCATCGCCGCTATCGACGAAACCGGTATCGTCATGCAGGACGGCCAACACATCGATCTCGATCTGATTATCTGGTCCACCGGTTATGACGCCACCGACGGGGTGATTTCCTACCCGGTCAGTGGCAAGAACGGTACGCAACTGCGAAATGTCTGGCGCGAATTCCCCCGAGCCTACCTCGGCACTGCCCTGCCGGACTTTCCCAACCTGTTTATCGTCACCGGCCCGAACACGGGCATCGGCCACACCTCGGCGCTGTTCATCATCGAATCGCAAATGAACTACATCCTCGACTGCATTCAAACGTTAAAAGCACAAGGTTTGCGCAGCATTGAAGTTCGCCCGGAAGCAGAACGTACCTACACTGAAATGATCCATAGAGAAATGGAGCGCACGGTGTGGAAGTCGGGAGGCTGCCACAGTTGGTATCAAAGCAAGAGCGGTCATGTGATTGCCATGTTTCCGGGGTTCAGTTTCAGCTTCCACCGCTTGACCCGAACCTTGAAACCGGCCGATCACATTTTGTCCTGATTCGTCAGAAGGAAGGCGCCTGATGCTTTTACTGGTTGTCGCAATCGCGGTTTTCGCCGCCTGGAGCTGGTTGAGCTACCCGGCCATCGGCTATTGGATCTATGAATTGAGCACGGCCGCCGAAGCCAAGTTGTACAAGCTGCACAAGATTGTCGTGCCCATCGCCGAAATGACCGTCTCAACCTGGCAAGGTGGCCCCTACGAAGCATCCAGCAATGTGTTGATGCTGCATGGTTTTAGCGCCGATAAAAATATCTGGCTGCGCTTTGCCCGATATTTTGTCGGCAATTATCGGGTCATCATCCCCGACATCGCCGGTCATGGCGAAACCGGCTTCAAGGCCGGCGGCGGCTATGACATCCCGTTGCAGGCCAAGCGCATGATCCAATTGCTGGATGTGTGCGGCGTGGACAAGGTTCATGTGATTGGCAACTCGATGGGCGGGTATCTGGCGGCATGGCTGGCGGCAACGTACCCGGAACGCATCGTTTCGGTCGCCCTGATTGATCCGGCGGGCGTGACCGCGCCCGAACCCAGTGATCTGGAGCGGCATCTGGCCCGGGGCCACAATCCTTTCCTGATCAACTCCCGCGAAGAATTCAAATACCTCTATGCCATGACCATGGCCGATCCACCATGGGTGCCGCGCGTGGTGCTGGATGCCTTTGCCCATCGCTATGAACAGTCGCGGGACGAACTGGAAGAGATTTTTCGCGACTTCCGCGCCAGCCCGCCGATGGAGCCGAAACTCCCTTCGATCAAAGCCCCGGCCCTGCTGCTCTGGGGACGCAAGGACCGTTTGATCGATGTCAGCAGTGTGGCGATCTGGAGCAAAGGCATCGCTGATCTACGGGTAGAAATCTGGGAAGGCGTCGGCCATATGCCCATGGTCGAGGCACCGGCCGGTTCAGCCCACCTGTATCGGGAGTTTTTGGCATCGCTGCGCTCGGAAAGCCCACAGGATCAACGACTGCACTGAAGATGCAGTCCTTTGCAGAATGAAGTTCGTCAGAAACTTCGTTTGTCGGCGACGCCCAAGGCTGCGATCTTTTGATCCATCCTTCTCGTTACCGCGCCAGGAATTCTGTTCATGAACCACCCTAGCTTCGTCAGCCCTGACCTGATCCGCCAACGCTTTTCCAGAGCGATGTCCGACATGTACCGCGAAGAAGTGCCGCTGTACGGCGCGTTGATGGAATTGGTGGAACAGACCAACCGTCACGTGCTCGACAACGATCCGCAAGTGGCGCAGCAGTTGAACAGCACTGGCGAAATCGAACGCCTGGACCTGGAGCGCCACGGTGCGATCCGGGTCGGCACGGCCGCTGAACTGGCCACCCTCGCCCGCCTGTTCGCGGTGATGGGCATGCAACCCGTGGGTTATTACGATTTGACCCCGGCCGGCGTCCCCGTGCACTCCACGGCATTTCGTGCCGTGCATGAAGCAGCATTGCAGGTCAGCCCGTTCCGTGTTTTCACCTCGCTATTGCGCCTGGAACTGATCGAAGATCTTGAGTTGCGGGCCTTCGCCCAGTCGGTTTTGGATAAACGGTCGATCTTCACCCCGACTGCGCTCACGTTGATCGAGCGCGCCGAGACCCAGGGCGGTCTCACCGAACAAGAGGCGGTAACATTCGTCGAGCAGGCGCTGGAAACCTTCCGCTGGCACCACAGTGCCACTGTGACCGCCGAGCAATATCAGAAGCTCAGCGCCCAGCATCGCCTGATCGCCGATGTCGTGGCTTTCAAGGGGCCGCATATCAATCACCTGACTCCGCGTACCCTGGACATCGACATCGTCCAGGCACAAATGCCTGCCCATGGCATCACCCCCAAAGCGGTAATCGAAGGTCCGCCCCGTCGTCAGTGCCCTATTCTGCTGCGCCAGACCAGTTTCAAGGCACTCGACGAACCGGTCGCGTTCATCGACCAAGCCCAAACACGCGGCAGTCACAGCGCCCGTTTTGGTGAGATCGAACAACGTGGCGCTGCGCTCACGCCCAAAGGCCGGGCGCTGTATGACCGCCTGCTCAATGCGGCGCGGGATGAACTCAAGGATTTCCCCAATGAAGCCAATGCCAAGCGTTACAACACGCTGATGGCGCAACACTTCAGCGAATTTCCCGACACCTACGAAGACATGCGCCGTCAGGAGCTGGCGTACTTTCGCTATTTTGTGACAGAAAAAGGCCTGGCAGCAGCCGAACTGAAAACCCTGCCACTGGAAGATCTGGTCAGCGGTGGTTATCTGCGAGTCGAACCGTTGGTGTACGAAGATTTCCTGCCGGTCAGCGCGGCGGGGATTTTTCAGTCAAATCTGGGGGACGCGGCGCAGACCCACTATGGCGTGCATTCCAATCAGCAAGCGTTCGAGAGAGCCTTGGGGCGCCCGACCATTGATGAATTGGGGTTGTATGCCGAGACCCAGCGGCGCTCGATCGAGCAGTGTTTTGCCTCGTTCGTACACTGACACTGGACTGACTGCGGGAGCGAGCACGCTCGCTCCCGCAGAGTGGGTTATTTCAGTTTCGCCAATAGCGCTTCAGCCGTTGCCTGTGACGACGCCGGGTTCTGCCCGGTCAGCAACAGACCATCCGTGAGCACATAGCTCGCCCAGTCCGGGCCCTTGGAAAAAATCCCGCCTTTGGCCTTGAGCTCGTCTTCGACCAGAAACGGCACGACGTTGGTCAATTGCACGGCGTCCTCCTCACTGTTGGTGAACCCCGTCACCTTCTTGCCTTTGACCAAGGGCTGGCCGTCGGCGCTCTTGGCATGCCGTAAAACACCCGGGGCATGGCAAACGGTCGCGACCGGTTTGCCGGCGTTGTAAAAAGATTCGATCAGGGCAATCGAATGCTTGTCTTCGGCCAGGTCCCAAAGCGGACCATGGCCGCCGGGATAGAAAATCGCATCGTAATCGCTGGCCTTGACCGAGCTGAGCAGCACGGTGGATGCCAAGGCCGACTGCGCAGCCGTGTCCTTGCGAAAACGCTCGGTGGCTTCAGTTTGTGCATCCGGTTCGTCACTTTTCGGGTCCAGCGGTGGTTGCCCGCCTTTGGGTGAAGCCAGGGTCAATTGAGCGCCGGCATCCTTGAAGGCGTAATACGGTGCCGCGAATTCCTCCAGCCAGAATCCGGTTTTCTTGCCGGTGTTACCCAATTGATCGTGGGACGTTAAAACCATCAGGATTTTCATGTCGTCACTCCGTCTCGGGACTGCAGTGGTGGCTTATAGCCGTGATGCGCCGAAAACTGCTCGCTTGGCACGCTGCAGGTTCTCGGCGCGAGGTGGATCATTCGGTCTGTCGGGCGATTCGACAAGGTGCGCCACAATTCGACCTGTATTGCGCAGCAACCTGCGCAGATATCGAGGTGTTTTAGCGAAAGAACGTTCCCCTGAATTGACTCGACCTGCGGCCTCAGGGGGCTTCGCGGCTTATGGCACGGACCTTGTTAATCGTGAGACCCCCATCAGGCGAACGCGCCTTTCGGGAGCCTCACTTTACTCTAGCAAAGAGAGCATCCATGGCTACACCCGCGTATATGTATGTGAATGGCGTGACACAAGGCTTGATCACTGACGGTGCTTTCACGGCTGACTCCGTTGGCAACATCTTTCAGGAAGGTCGTGAAAATGAGGTCATGGTTCAAGGTTTCAGCCACGAACTGACAATGCCGCGCGATCCGCAATCTGGTCAAACAACAGGCCTACGCATTCACAAACCGGTAATAATCACGAAGGTCTTCGACAAATCTTCGCCCTTACTACTGCAGGCGTTGACGACGGGTGAAGTGATGACATCTGTCCTGATCAAATGGTACCGCATATCGATAAAGGGGACTCAAGAGCACTACTACACCACCGAGCTTGAAGATGCGATCATCGTCCATATCAAAGATTACATGCACAACTGCCAGGATCCGGCGAATTCGCATTTCACGCATTTACAAGACGTGCACTTTACCTATCGAAAAATAACCTGGACCCACGAAGTAAGTGGTACTTCGGGCTCCGATGACTGGCGCTCGCCGGCAGGCTGATGTGCTCGTGCAATAACTATCGAACCGCTTTTTTCCGGTCTAATTTATAGATCGTATTGGAGAAGCCCCATACGCAAAGAAGAGTTCGCCCAGTGCAATGGCCTCGGCATCCTTGCACCGGTAAAGAGCCGCAACACTGGGCGAACGAGACGCATATTAAATCAACGCCTGGAAGTTGTCCGCGAATATAAACATGAAATTTACAGATACATATTTATCAAATGTCGACTCCAATATAATTTGCATCACTCACTGAACTCACCAGCTCGTTAAAAACAGTGAATATCCCTGTACAAGTTGTACAAGGACATTCAGCCAATAGAGTAGAGACTCAACTTTTTCGTGTGGTGACCTTCAGTATATCGGTGTAAACCACATTGACCGTCTGGCCTTTCTTCAGATCCTTTAGCTTGGCTTGCATTTCAGGTCTTACGACATCGATCGTCTTGGACTGGCCTTTGGGGTTCTCGAAGGTCACCCGATTGTTCTTCACATCGATGTCGGTGATCTTCAGTTGTACCTGTACCTGACGGTAGGCTTCCCCCCCCGGATTGGCGCTGCCGGGCGCGGCGCGGGCTTCACCGGTTCGCTCGATGCTGCCCGGCAAGCCTTTGTCGATATCGGTGTCGAGGTAAGCCGCCACAGCGCGGGTCACCTCAATGTCCACTTGGTCGCCGGCCTTCAGGTTGCCGAGGTTCTTGGCCTTCTCGGTCAATTGCACATGCACCTGATTGCCCTCAGGCCCCTCAAGCACGACTTGATGATTGGCGGCATCGACCGACACGACTTTGGTGGTGATTTGATCTGCTTCCACGACGGCAGACAGCGGGATGTCAGCCGCAATGGCACTCAGGCTGGTGGCAGAGAGCAAGGTGGCAAGGGTGATGGCTTTGGTCAGTGCGTGAAGTTTCATAGGCAGAACATTCCCTGTGATCATTGGCGACAAACGGCTTTGAACCCGGGTTAAAAGCCGCGTGCGAATGAGCATAGACGCTGTTGCGCGAGTTCGACGCTAATCTGCATTCTTCGCGGTTTCTTGCGCTGTCGACTCTCCGCTGCGGGTGCCCTTGCCACTTTCCTCGCGCCGCGTCGGATCGGTTGGACGCAGGGCATCGTTGTCGCGTTCTGTTTCCCCCGGTGGACGAGGCTCGTCGGGGTTTTCAGATTCCGGTGTCGGTTTCATGGCGTATTCCTCATGCCTCGGGGTCTTCGACTTCCCGGGCAACGTTGATGGCCGGTGAGTCTTTGTGGGACTGCTCCGCTCTGGCTCGCAAGTCTTGCCACTGTTGAAGGTCAACCGCGCCCTGACCCAGCAAATCGTCGGCCAGACGCAGCAATTCCATGTAATGCGCGTCCGGGGATTGTTGCCAGTAAGCCTGGTCTTCAAACAGGCGCTGCCATGCGTCAAGGTCGGGTGGGGTGAGGTCTTCGCGCATGACAGTCTCCGGTCTGTGGCCTTCTTGATTTAGGAGGCCCGCGAACATCAGAGAGTTCCGGCTCAATACCCGGTCATTTCCAGATACCCCTGCCCTTTATGGCTGCCGCTCAAGCGCACCGGGCCTTCCCAGTAAGGAATGCGCAAATCCATCCAGGCCCCGGGATTGAGGGCGTTGATGACGATGTCGAGGTGTTTGTCGGGAATCCGGATCGACCAGCGCACCGGCATCTCGCGCCCTGCCACCGTAGCGGTGTCCTGCGGGACGAGGCGGATGTCGCCGGCCTTTAGCAGTTGCGTCTGGCCTCGGGCATCGATCCACGTTCCAGTCAAATAGGGCTCACCGTCCTTGTGCCGCATGCGATAGAGCATCACTTGTTCGCCACTCTCCAGGTGCAGGGAAAACCAGTCCCACCCGGTCTGATTGGCCGTCAGCGGCTGGCTGCTCCATTCGCGGTCGAGCCACGCGGGGCCGCTGACTTGATACGGCTTGCCGTCGATCTCAAGCGTGCCGCTGGCCTGGAAAAACGGTTGGCTGTAGTAATACGACGCCTGGCCTTGCTCGGATTTCTGGCTAAACCCCTGGTCACCTTGCAACACCAGCGGTTGGGTCGACGTCAGCCGCAATCGATAACTGAAGGCTTTGTCCCGGGCACTGAGTTGCAGGTCGGTCAATAGGTTTTCAGAAGAGGCCTGGCTGCTGAACACCCAGTCGTCGATCCACGCGCTGAACGGCGTCAGGCTGACGCCCGCCTGACCGACGCCCCCCCGGGCATAACGTTCGGCTGCATGATGTGCCGTCGCCGAGGTCACTGCTGCATGCCCGAGCCAGATCGTCTGATTCTCCCAGCCCTTGACCTCGGGTGTGGCTTTCAAGGCACTGCGAAACAATGTCCACTGCGCGCCGAATTCGTGACCCTGCGGGTCCTTGAGGTTGGCGGTGACGTACCACCACTCGATCCGGAAACCGTCATGAGGGCCGTGATCCGCCGGGAAGCTGAACACTCGACCGGGCACCACCTTGGTGAATGCACTCGCTTGATTGCCCAGCCCCGCAAAGCCTTTTTCCGATGGCGCCGGTTGCTCGCAACCGCTCGACAAGACTGCCAACAGGCACACGACGCACTTAATCCTCATGGGCAAAAGTCCTCAGCAGGTCCGCTGGCTGCGTGCGGTACAACGCGTAAAGCGGCCATGCCGACGCCAGCAACGTTGCCAGCAATGCCAGCCCCATCAACTGCAGCAATTGCAGCGGGAACACCCGCAGTGGCAAGCGCCAGCCGAACGCCTGAACGTTGATCACCGTGTCGAGACACCAGGCCAACGCAATGCCCAACGGCAGTGCCAGCGCCAGGGTCAGCACTGCCAGCAACCAGGTTTGCCCGAGGTTGAGCCGCATCAATTGCTGTCGCGTCACCCCCAGCGCCCATAATGGCGCCAGTTGCCCGAGGCGGCTCTGACTCTGGGTCAGCAGGCTGATGAACAACGCCACGCCGGCCACGCACAGGGTCAGGCTGTTGAGGGCGGCGGTGGCGGCGAACGTTCGCTCGAATACTTGCGTGGACCATCCCTTGAGCCGCGCCTGGTCGACGATGCGGCTGTCTTCAAGGTCAAAGCGCGCCTGCAAGGCCTGTACGAACGGTGCAATCAACGTCGGCTCGATGCGCAGATTGAAACGGTTCGGCGTCAATTGCGGCCAACCACGCAACAGATGATTGATGTTCACCAGCACGTGGCCCTTGGGATTTCCGTAATCGGCGTAGATCCCGATGATGCGCGGCGACCACGGGCCATTGGGCGTCGCCATCGACAGATGATCGCCCAAGCCGACCTTCAAACGCCGGGCCAGCTGTTCGCTGAGCATCACCGCGTCGTCCGTCGCCAGCTGCTCCCAGGGCTTGTCGCCCAAGGCTTCGAGCAGTGGCCAGTGCTGGCGATAGGTCGGGTGATCGATCACCCCGAACACATCCGCCGGCCAACCTTGCAATTGAATCGGCACTTGCCAGTTGGGCAATACCGCCGTGAGTTGCGGCTGCTGCATCAGCCAGCCGTGCAGCTCCCGGGCCTGGGTCGGGTTTTGTGGATTGAGGTAAAGCTCGGCGGTCAGCCGTTGTTCCAGCCAGTCGCTGAACGTCTGGCGAAAACCGGCGGTCATGCTGCCGGCCCCGATGTTCGCCGCCAGCGCCAACAGCAGCGCCATCAGCGCCAGGCTCAGGGCCGGTAACTGCTGGCGGCAATCGGCGAGAAACCACTGGCCGAGCACCGACCGAGCGCGATGCAGCAGCAGATTGAGCAGCGCATCGAGCACCACGGGCAACGCCAGTGCCGCACCGATCAACAGTGTCGCCATCAACAAAAACCCGCTGATCAGACTGTCACCCAACACCAGCGCCAACCCGGCGCTTGCCAGGGCTATCGCCGCCACCCAGCCCTGGCGCCGCAACCAACGCGCATGCGCCTGATGCCACGCCTGCGGATCGGCCAGGGCCAGCAATGGCAAAAGCGACGCCCGCCACAGACTGTTGGCACCGGCGAGCAAAGCGCCCAACAGGCTTAACCCTATGCCGCCGAGCCACCACAGCGGGCTGAGGTTCAACTGCCCCGCCACTTCCGCGCCGTACAAGCCGCGCAGGCTGGCGGCGACATCCGGCAGCAACACGCCGGCCAGTAAATAGCCGCTGACCACCCCGGCCAACCCGCCTACCAGGGCCAGCCCACCCAGTTCGACGGCGAGACAGGTGATCAGCATCCGCGCACTGACGCCACAGGCACGCATCGTGCGCAGCAAACCACGGCGCTGTTCCAGGGCGAGGCCGATGGCTGCATGCACGATAAAGAGTCCGACCACGAACGACAGAAACCCCAACGCATTGAGATTCAGATGAAAGCTTTCGGTCAGGCGTGCCAGATTGTTTTCTTCAGCGCTGCTTTTGAATTGCAGTTGTCCCTTGAACGCATCGGGAAGTGGCGCAATGAAATCCTTGGGCAGTAACAACCGCGACAGCTGTTCCGGCAAACCGAGAATCTGTTGGGCAAACCCGATGTCCACCAGCAACACCCCCGGGGCCATATCGGTTTGCGCATGCAGGGGCGGCAACGATGTCCCGCTTACGCTCAAAGGTCGGTCACCTTCTTTCAATCCCAATGACTGCAAGGTCGATGGCGCAATCCAGGTACTTCCCGGCGCAGTAAAGAACTCGACCACCTGTTCGATTGCCAACGCCTGGCCCGCCACCGGCGAACCACCCGGCAGTGACACCGGTTCGATGCCCATCAGTTGCAGCCGTTGATCTTCATGGTCCTTGAGCGTCAGCCTTCCCTGCAGTACCGGCGACACCGGCCAACCGGCGCGACGCAGGTCGACAAACCATTGCTGCGGGAACGTCCCGCCAGCGGTTGCACTGAGGCTGGCCTGGGGTTCACCGCCAATCAGCTGGCTGGCGCGGGCGTAGCTTTCTCGCGCCTGGCTGTTCAACGCTTGCACGCCGGTCAGCAGACTGGTGGCCAGCCACAGCCCGGTCAGCACACTGAAAAACTGCACTGGATGCTGTCGCCAGTGACTGAGCAGCGCGCGCAGGGTTTCGCCGAAGATGCGCATCTCAGCGACCGTCCACACCGAGCAGACGACCACCGTGCAGCACCACTTTTTCTGCCAGCTGCGCCGCCACGCCCTGACTGTGAGTGACCATCAACAGCGTCGTGGTGCTGTCGTCGAGCAACGCCAGCAATAAGCGCAATACCTCGGCACTGGTGGTTTCATCCAGGCTGCCGGTAGGTTCGTCGGCCAGCAACAGCTTCGGCCGTGAGGCCAAGGCTCGCCCCAGTGCAACACGCTGCTGCTGACCGCCGGACAATTGCTCCGGATAACGTTTGAGCAACTCGCCCAGCCCCAAACGTTGCACCAGATGCGCCTGCCAGCGTGGATCATGACGACCGGCAAGCCGCGCCTGAAAGGCCAGGTTGTCCTCCACCCGCAGGCTGCCGATCAGGTTGAACTGTTGGAACACCAGGCCGATTTCGGTGCGCCGCCACTTCGCCAGTTGCCCTTCGTTCATCTGTTCCAGACGATGCTCACCGCTGCGGATACTGCCGCGGTCGACCTTGTCCAGGCCAGCGATCAGGTGCAGCAAGGTGCTCTTGCCGCTGCCCGACTCGCCCATCAACGCCAGGCTGCTGCCGGGCTTGAGCGTCAGGTCGACACCTTGCAGCACCGGCAACGGCCCCTGCGGCGTGGCGTAGCTTTTGAAGACACCCTGGACCTCAAGCATGAGAGAACCCGTTCGATTGGCGTGGGCCAAGGATAGCGGGCCTGAATGGTTTTTGTCCGTTGGCGATTGCCATCTGGAACGGGCGCCGCCCTACCCTCGAGGCTGGTCTGACCATAACGATAAAAAACGGAGACGCCATGCCACGTTTTACTTTTAGCCCCCGCGGCCTGCTGGCCTGCCTGATCACCGCGTGCCTGACGCAATCGGCGATGGCCGCCGATGCACCAGTCGCCGCCAGCGCGCAAACCGCCGCCAGCAACAGTGCCGTGTTGCAACAACTGCCCTTTAGCGATCGCACTGACTTCGAGTCGGTGGGCAAGGGCTTGATTGCGCCCTTCAAGGGCCAGGTCAAGGATGCCGCCGGCAAGGTCATCTGGGATGTCCTGGCTTATGACTTTTTGCTCAAGGACCAGGCTCCGGATTCGGTCAACCCGAGTCTTTGGCGTCTGGCTCAACTCAATGCCCATGCCGGGCTGTTCGAAGTCAGCCCGAAGATTTACCAGGTGCGTGGTCTCGACGTGGCCAATATGACCATCATCGAGGGCGATGACGGGTTGATCATCATCGACCCGCTGACCATGGCCGAAACCGCCAAAGCGGCGCTGGCGCTGTACTACCAGAACCGTCCGCAGAAACCGGTGGTGGCGGTGATCTACAGCCACACTCACGTAGACCATTTCGGTGGTGTACGCGGGGTGATCGACGAGGCCGACGTAAAGGCCGGCAAGGTCAAGGTATTCGCCCCCGCCGGGTTCATGGAACACGTGATGAGCGAGAACGTGTTTGCCGGCAATGCCATGAGCCGTCGCGCGCAGTACCAGTTCGGCAGTCTGTTGCCTCGCGGTGAAAAGGGCCAGGTCGATGCAGGTCTGGGCAAAAGCACGCCGAGCGGCGGCACCATCACCCTGATCGCGCCGACCGACCTGATCGACAAGGAACTGCGAACCCGCACTATCGCCGGGCTGGAGGTAGAGTTTCAGCTCACACCGGGTACCGAAGCGCCGGCAGAAATGAACCTCTACCTGCCGCAACTGCGCGCCTTGTGCATGGCAGAAAACGCCACGCAAATGATGCACAACATTCTCACCCCACGCGGCGCGCAAGTGCGTGACGCCAAGGCCTGGGCGCAATACCTGGACAACAGCCTGGCGCGCTACGGCGACAAGAGTGACGTGCTGTTTGCCCAGCACAACTGGCCGACCTGGGGCGGCGAGCGCATCCGCACGTTCCTCGCCGACCAGCGCGACATGTACGCCTTCCTCAACGACCGTACCCTGCACTTGCTCAACCAGGGCCTGACCCCGCTGGAAGTCGCCGACGCGATCAAGAAACTGCCGGGCAGCCTCGACCAGAAGTGGTACACCCGTGGTTACTATGGCTCCCTGAGTTTCAACGTGCGGGCGGTGTACCAGCGTTACCTGGGTTTCTACGATGGCAACCCGGCCAACCTCAACCCGTTACCCCCGGTGGACAGCGCCAAACGCAGCGTCGAGGCCATGGGCGGTGGCGTAGCGGTGTTGGAGAAAATGCGCGCCGCCATGGCCAAGGGCGATTACCGTTGGGCGGCGCAACTGGGCAATCAGTTGCTGTTCAGCGAACCGGATAACGCCGACGCGCGCACAGCCCAGGCCGAGACATTGGAGCAACTCGGTTATCAAAGCGAAAACGCTACCTGGCGCAACATGTACCTGACCGGTGCCATGGAGCTTCGCAACGGCGTACCCACCCATGCGGGCTCGTCGGTATCGGCCGACATGGTGCGGGCGATGAGTCCTGAGATGTTCTTCGATTTCCTGGCCATTCGCCTGGACAGCGACAAAGCCGTTGGCCACGACATGACCCTGAACTGGACGTTCGAAGAGCCGAACAAGGATTTCACCCTGACCCTGCGCAACGGCGTATTGACCCACCGCCCCGGCCTCGACCCGCAGGCCGATGCATCAGTGAGCATGAGCAAGACAACGCTGGAGCAGATCAGCCTCAAGCAAACGGACTTCCCGACGGCGGTCCAGAAAGGCCTGGTCAAACTGCAAGGCAATGGCAAGAAGCTTGGCGAATTGATGAGCAGCCTGGACACCTTTGCGCCGCAGTTCAATATCGTCACGCCTTGATCGGATGACGCGGGAAAACCGCGTCGCCCCCATCGCGAGCAGGCTCACTCCTACCCAGGCCAGGTTGATCACAACATTTGTGAACAACACGAAACTCTGTAGGAGCACCTGAGCAAGGCTTGCCCGCGATGACGGCGGCACATTCAACATCCATGGTGCCAGACATTTCGCCATCGCGAGCAAGCTGTGCTCCCACAGGGGATTTGTGCCGAGCACAACAACTGCGGCCACTTCAGCACCTGTGCCAACCTGCTGGCGATGGCTTTGCCCTCACTACACAGAAACCGCTTCCACCAACGGCATCCGCCAGCGCTGTTCAATCACCTCCGGCTTGGGTCCGTACAGGCGCAGGATCAACGTAAACGCGCCCTGCGCTGGCGTTGGCAACCAGTTGTTCGACGACTCGGGCGCTGAGGTCTGCATGACCAGTGTCACCCCGCCATCCGCATCCACTTGCAATGCATCGCGACTGCTCAGGCAGTAACGGTCTATGGGATTGGCGACCAATTGTCGGTCCGGCAAGTCGTACAACGTCAGCGACCAGAACTCGCTGGCCGGCGGCAATTGTCCCGGTGCAAACCGCAATCGATAGCGGAGCCCGCCCTGCAACGGTTGTCCCTGACTGTCCAGCCGCGCGCCGGTGTAGAACGCCTCCTCGACACTGTTGCCGTAGATTCCGACATTCGCAGCGACCGCACGATTCAAATAGTTGCCGTGCAGCGCTTGACGATTGCCGAACAGACCCAGTGTGGTGCGCGTTTGACTGACCGCGGTTTGCAGTTGCACTTGTGCGTCCGCCACCCCGGCCATCAGGGCGTCACGTACGTCCGTAGTCAGGGCTGCCACATCGAATGCCTGACCGGGCACGATGCCGATCCGCGAAAAACGTTCGAGCAACGCTTGTTCTGATGGTGGGGTCGGGCACAGCGTGAGGATCTGATTCAGCGTCGCGATGAACTCCAATCCAAGGCCGGTTTTGGCATCCCAGGGTTGCCAGGCAATTGCCGCAGCCGCAACCGGTGGCGCGCTGCCAGTGTATTCATGCAGCGCACGCAAACGGTATTGCTGCTGCAAGGCGCGCACGGCCGGCAAGTCGTCGGCATTCTTCAGCCCGGTGCGCCCGAGGATCATCACGATCTCGGTTTCGCTGCGCAGCACAGCCTTGATGCCTTCCGGCGTCGGGCCTTGCCAGTGCGGCCCGACAATCAGGTAATCCCCCGCCTCGCGACCGGTGCTGAGCACGCCGACATAAGCAAAATTGTGGGTGTATTGATCGACCAACTGGTGCACGTAGTAGCGGTCGGCAGCAACCGCCGGCACGCTCAGTACCTGCGGTTCGCTGCGCAGGTCCAGCCAGGCCCAGGAGTACGGTGTGTCGTTGTTCGGCGTAACGATTTCGCGGTTGTTCGGGGTGTACAACGCGCTGTAGTGACGGAAACGATTGAAGCCGCCGACATAGGCCGGCGCACTTGGATCAAGCGCCTGCTTTTCCAGGGTCTGGTAATGCATGAGCATCGGGTAGGCGTAGATCCAGGCCTCCCGGGCAATCGTGCGCAGCTCATCGGAACCGCTGGCCAACAACCAGCGCGGCAACATCAAGCCACCCCCCAACACGCCCATGCCACCCAGTACACGGCGGCGACTGACGAACATGTTCATGGCTCGACCCTCGCGATAGCAGGCAGCGGATAGCTGCCGTCCAGCGCCCCGCCCTTCGGCAGATACAGGCGCAACAACAGGTTGAATGGGCCTGCGGGCGTCGGCAGCCAGTTGCTTTGCTGCGCTGGTGCATTGGCTTGCAGGATCAGGGTCAGGCCGCCGTCGGCGTCGTATTGCAAACCCGGACTGCGATCACCCAGCGAGTAACGCTCGATCGGATTGGCCGCAAGCAATTGCGTCTTGCCGTCGTACAGGGTCAACGACCAGAAGGCATTCACCGGCGGCAACTGCCCGGCCGGGAAGTGCAGACGATAGGCATATCGGCCATCCAACAACTGCCCCTGACCATCGTGCAGCGCCATCGGGTAGACCGCTTCCAGCGGATCGTTGGCGTAGATGTAGCGCCAGGCGACGGCCGCGCGAGTCAGGTCGTCATCGCCGAATTTGCCGACATTGCTCGGCGAGCGAAGCCAGCCTTGCTGCTCCACCGAGATCTGGCTGGACGCGGCGCGCACCTGGTCTCGCCCGGCTTCGGCACCTTGGGCAATGGCTGGGTTGAGGTCTTTTGGCGGGGCGAACGCTACGCCGGGTTTCACCCCGATGGCAGCGAAACGCTTGAGTTTTGCTTGCTCGCTGGCCGTCCATTGATGCAACGGCGCCAGCGCATTGAAGGTGCTGAACAAAGCCTGCGCCGGGCCTTGTTTGGTGTCCTGATAGGTCGGCAGGTGCAGCGGCGCCATCGGCTCAGGCGTTGCACTTGCGATCACTTTGGACAACGGCTGCAAGGCATAGCCCATCAACACTTTTGCGGCCTCCTGCTGATCTGCTTTGCCTTTGACTTCGGTTCGCCCGAGCAAAAACACCAGGCGACTCGGCGAACGAATCACGCCGTTGAATCCGCTTGGCAGCTCACCTTTCCAGTCCGGCCCGACGATCAGGTAGCGCCCGGCCTGATCGCCGGTAGCGCGGGTGCCAATGTAGTCGAGGTTATCGGTGCGCATGTCGACCAACTGGAAGCTGTAGTAGCGCCCCTGCACCGCCGGCACTTGCAACACCTGTGGTTCCGCGCGCAAGTCGAGCAAGGCCCGGGAATAGAATGTGTCGTTGTTTGGCGACACCACTTTGTTGTCCTGCGGGCCGAGCAATCGCGGTTCGCTGTAGAGGCGGTTGAACGGCAGCTTCGCGGCGATGGCGCTGAGCACCTTGTCGTGCTCGACGGTGGCGTAAGCAAACACATAGGCCTCTTGCGCCAGCGCCCTGGCCTGCGATTGATCGAGGGTTTGCGCGTGAACCGAGCCCAGGCTTGCGCCCAGGGCCAGCGCGGATATCCAGTAGCGCACGGATAGATCTCCTTAAGGGTGATGAATGATCGTTCCCACGCTCTGCGTGGGAA
>NZ_RCOB01000091.1:0-26105 GCF_004307665.1 Pseudomonas sp. Sample_16 | reverse complement strand
GCTGAAAGTGATTTCAGCGGGTTTTTTTATTGCTCAGGATGATCGTTCCCACGCTCTGCGTGGGAATACAGCCCGGGACGCTCCGCGTCCACGCCAGAGCCGAACGCGGAGCGTCCGTTGAGGCATTCCCACGCAGAGCGTGGGAACGATCAAAACTGGCTGAAAGTGATTTCAGCGGGTTTTTTTATTGCTCAGGATGATCGTTCCCACGCTCTGCGTGGGAATGCAGCCCGGGACGCTCCGCGTCCCTGCCAGAGCCGAACGCGGAGCGTCCGCTGAGGCGTTTCCACGCAGAGCGTGGGAACGATCAAGTCCCAGCATACAAGCTGGCTTGCCAGCGATGGCGGTCTGTCCGGCAGCCCACAGCTAAACCTTGGCACTCACCTCACTGCGATTGACCAACGCCTCGAGCGCATCACTCAGGCTCGGCGCCTTGTCGCCAATCAACAGATGCCAGATGCCGCCTTCCAGCGGGCTGATTCCCTGACAGCCCAACGCTTTCAAATCACACTCCGACAACGCCTTGCCATCCGCCAGTTGCAGACGAATGCGGGTCATGGCCACGCAATCGAGTTGCAATACATTGTCGCCACCGCCCAAAGCGTTCAGCCATTGCCGGGCTTCAGATGCCGCCACCGTAGCTGCGGGCGGTGCGTCGACTGCGACTGCCGGGGTTGAGATCAGCGCGCGACCCAGCGCCGGCATGGCCAGGCGGATTTCGTCGGCAATGCTGTCGGCCATCGGCCCGACCACCACCTGCAAACTGCCACCCTTGCCCGGACGCACCACGGCCATGGCACCCAGTGCTTTCAAATCGGCGTCCGAGGCCTTGTTGCGATCAACCATGTCCAAGCGCAGCCGAGTGGTGCAGGCGCCGACGGTGATCAGGTTTTCGGCGCCGCCCAAGGCCTTGATGTAAGCCGCGGCCCGCTCGTTGTCGGCCACTGCGACCTGCGCGGCGCTCGCGACACCTTCACGCCCCGGGGTTTTCAGGTCGAAGCGGCGGATGCAGACATCAAACACCAGGTAATAGATGACGGCATAGGCCAGGCCCACCGGGAACACCAGCCAGCCGTTGGTTGACTTGCCCCAGCCGAGGATCATGTCGATGAAACCACCGGAGAAGGTGAACCCCAAATGGATGTTCAGCGCGTTGGTGATCGCCATCGACAGGCCGGTCAACAAGGCGTGCAGCAGAAACAGCAACGGCGCGAGGAACATGAAGGCGAATTCGATCGGCTCGGTCACGCCGGTCAAAAATGCGGTCAACGCCATCGACAGGAAGATCCCGCCCATGACTTTGCGTCGCTCGGGCAGGGCATTGCGGTACATCGCCAGGCAGGCGGCGGGCAGGCCGAAGATCATCACCGGGAACATGCCGGTCATGAATTGGCCGCCCTTCGGGTCACCGGCAAAGTAGCGCGACAGATCGCCGGTCACCAGCGCTCCGGTGGTCGGGTCGGTGAAGTTGCCGAACACGAACCACGCCATGTTGTTGAGGATGTGGTGCAGCCCGGTAACGATCAGCAGGCGGTTGAACACGCCGAAAATGAACGCGCCGAAGCTGCCGCTTTCCATCATCAGGGTGCCGAAGCCGTTGATACCCTGCTGGATCGGCGGCCAGATGTAGCCGAACACCACGCCCAACCCGACGGCGGCGAAGCCGGTGACAATCGGCACGAAGCGCCGACCGCCAAAGAACGCCAGATACTCCGGGAGCTTGATGTCCTTGAAACGGTTGTACAGCGCGCCGGCCATCAAGCCACTGACAATCCCGGCGAGCATGCCCATGTTGATGCTCGCATCCAGCACCTTGAGCGTGGAGATCATCACCAGATAACCGATGACCCCGGCAAGGCCCGCCGTGCCGTTGTTGTCCTTGGCGAAACCGACGGCGATGCCGATGGCGAAGATCATCGCCAGGTTGGCGAAAATCACTTGGCCGGCGTCATGGATGATCGCGATGTTCAGCAGATCGGTGTCGCCCAGGCGCAGCAACAAACCGGCAATCGGCAGGATCGCGATCGGCAGCATCAGCGCGCGGCCGAGGCGTTGCAAGCCTTCGATGAAAAGTTGGTACATGGCGGTTCTCCCTGGATTCTTGTTTTTTGTTGTCGAGAGCTCAGCTCAACGGCCAATGCTGATGACAGGCGTGACGCACCGCGCCGGAGCTGCTCAGTTTCAGCAGGCCCTGACTGATGCGCCGACACTCATTGGCGTCGAGGTGACGCACGCGGTCCTTGATTTCGCCGACCTGCACCGGGCTCACCGACAGTTCGCTTACGCCCAGTCCAATCAGCACCGGTGTGGCCAGCGGATCGGACGCCAATGCTCCGCACACCCCGACCCAGCGCTTGTGCTGTGCAGCACCGGCGCAGGTCTGGGCAATCAATCGCAGCAACGCCGGGTGCAGCGCATCCACGCGTGAGGCGAGGCCGGCGTGGTCGCGGTCCATGGCCAGGGTGTATTGCGACAGGTCGTTGGTGCCAATGGACAGGAAGTCCGCGTGTTCGGCCAGTTGTTCGGCCAGCAGCGCGGCGGCCGGGACTTCGATCATCACGCCCAGCTGCGGGCGTTGCGTGAGGCCCAATTCGTTGCACAGGGCGTCGAGGCGCTGGCGGATGTGCAGTAGCTCGTCGACCTCGGTGACCATCGGCAACAGGATGCGGCAGCGCGACAACGGTGAGACGTGCAGCAGGGCGCGCAATTGCTGGTCGAGGATTTCCGGACGGGCCTGGGCCAGGCGAATGCCGCGCAGACCGAGCACCGGATTGGCCTCGGCGGGCAGTGGCAGGTAGTCGAGCTGTTTGTCGCCGCCAACGTCGATGGTGCGGATGATCACGGATTTGTCGCCCATGGCATCCAGTACTGCTTGATAGGCGTGATGCTGTTCGTGTTCGTCCGGTGCAGTGTGGCGATCGACGAACAGAAACTCGGTACGCAACAAGCCGACGCCGTCGGCGCCGTTGGCCAGGGCGTGCGCCGCTTCCTCACTGGAAGCGACATTGGCCGCGACTTCGATGTGCAGGCCATCGAGGGTTTGCGCCGGCGTGTGCGCCTGAGCCTGTTGCTCGGAGCGACGTTGTTGCCGGTCCAATTGAACCTGGCGCACCTGCGCCAAACGCTCGGCGCTCGGTGCCAGTTCGAGGCGACCGCCATCGGCGTCCAGCACGACTTCTTGACCCTGTTGCTGAACCAGCAACGACGCGCCCAGCGCGACCATGCACGGCAAGCCTTTGCCCCGCGCAAGAATCGCCACGTGGGAGGTTGCACCGCCTTCGGCCATGCACAATCCGGCTACGCCTTGCTGGCTCAGTTGCAGCAGATCGGAGGGCGTCAGTTCATGGGCGGCAACAATGGCGCCGGGCGGCAAGTCGTAATGCCAGGCTTCACCGAGCAGGGCGCGCAACACCCTTTGCTTGAGGTCGCGCAGGTCGTTGGCGCGTTCGGCCAGCAGAGCGCTGCCCAACTGCTGGAGCACCTCACATTGCGCGTCGATCGATTGGCTCCAGGCGTGGGTCGCGGCAATGCCGAGATCGATCGCATGATGGGCGGCATCGAGCAATGCCGGGTCCTCCAGCAAGGCGAGGTGCGCGGCAAAAATGGCTTCTTCGTCGGTGTGTTTGTGTTTTCTGGCGTGGGACAGGGTGTCGGCGATTTCGCTGTGCACTTGGGCCAACGCGGTGTCGAGGGTTTGTCGCTGTTGCGCTGGATCATTGTGCCCGGCATCCGCAGGCAGGCTGATCGCGCTCAAGCGAAACAACGGCCCGCCGACCAGCCCCGGCGCTGCGCATACACCGTGCAGGACACCCGCTTCAGGCTCGCGGTTGCGCTGCGATGTCGGCACTGGCGCGGCGGCGTGCTGCTCCTCGGCCAGCGCCGTGGACAAGGCAATCAACAAGGCTTGCAGTGCGGCTTCGGCGTCCGGTCCCTGACAACTGACTTGCACTTCGTCCTGCTCGCCGATCGCCAATCCCATCAGCCCGATCAGGCTGTCGCAGTTCGCCGATTTGCCAGCGAAGTGCAGCTGCGACTTGCTCTTGAAGCCTTGCGCGGTCTGACGAATCAGCGCGGCCGGTCGTGCGTGCAGACCACCACGGTGGGCGATATGGATGTGACCGCTCAATACTTCGCCGGCAAGTTCAGCTTCATTCAGTGCACCGGCGCCCTGGCGGCGAATGATGTGCAGCAACGGCTCACCGACCTTCACTGATTTGAGCGTGATGGGGCGCGCCTGAAAATCCTGGCTATTGGTGAGAATCAGCAAACTGACCAGGCTTTTGCACTGTTGCGCGACTTTGTCCTGATCGTAGCGCAGCAGTGGCTGGCCGTTGGCGACCCGCGCACCTTCCTGCACCAACATGGAAAAGCCCTGGCCTTGCAGCTCGACCGTATCCAGACCCAGATGCAGCAGCAGTTCGGCACCATTGTCGGCCCGCAGGGTCACGGCGTGCCCGGTGCGTGCGACGTGCACCACGACACCGGCACACGGCGCGTGGAGGGTATCGTTCAGCGGATCGATGGCAATCCCGTCGCCCATGGCGCCGCTGGCGAACACCGCATCCGGGACTTTGGCGAGCGTGAGCACCGGGCCGCTGAGCGGGGCGCTGAGGGTCAGCTCTTTATTGTTTTTGTGCATGGCTCGGTCTCATCAGGAAGTTCAAACGTTCCCCTGTAGGAGCGAGCCTGCTCGCGATGGTCGCCAACGATTACGCTGGGAACCTGACACTGCGCGGCGTTCTCAGGTCCATCGCGAGCAGGCTCGCTCCTACAAGGAATCTCTTAATGGGTGCGCGTGACTTTGCTCAAGTGCCGCGGCTGGTCCGGGTCCATGCCGCGAGCGACGGCCAGGCTGGCGGCCATCACGTAGAAACTCTGGATCGCCAGAATCGGATCAAGGGCCGGGTGCTCTGCGCGGGTCAGGGTCAGGTCGCGTTCGAGCACGTCATCCGGCGCGGCGAGCAATACGCGGGCACCGCGTTGGCGCATGTCCGTCGCCAGGCTCAGCAAACCGGCCTGCTCGGCGCCCCGTGGGGCAAACACCAGCAGCGGGTAGTTGTCGCCGATCAACGCCATCGGGCCGTGACGCACTTCGGCGCTGCTGAAGGCTTCGGCTTGAATGGCCGAGGTTTCCTTGAACTTGAGCGCGGCTTCCTGGGCAATGGCGAAACCGGCACCACGGCCGATCACCATCAAGCGCTGACAATCGCGCAGGGCCTCAATGGCCGGGCTCCAATCCTGTCGTGCGGCATCGCGCAAGCCTTCGGGCAAGGCCTGGCCGGCGTCGAGCAATTCGCTGTCCTCTTTCCAGTGGCCGATCAACCGCGCGCTGGCGCTGAGGGTGGCGATGAAACTCTTGGTGGCGGCGACGCTGCTTTCTGTACCGGCCAACAACGGCAGGCTGAATTCGCAGGCGGCTTCCAGCGGCGAGTCTGCGGCGTTGACCATCGATACACTCAACGCGCCGCGTTTGCGCAACAGGCGCAGGCTGTTGACCAGATCGGGACTTTGCCCCGATTGCGAGAAGGCGAACGCGACCTGGCCGCTGACCTTCAACGGCGCCTGCTGCATGGTCACCACCGACATCGGCAGCGACGCCACCGGAATGCCCAGCAGTTGCATGGTCAGGTAGGCGAAATAACTGGCCGCGTGATCGGAGCTGCCGCGAGCCACGGTCATGGCCACTTGCGGCGGCTGGCGGCGCAGGCGACCGGCGATCTCGATCATTTGCGGGTCGAGTTGCTGCAGTTGGGCTTGCACGGCCTCGAACGAGGACAGCGCCTCCTCAAGCATTTTTGAAGTCAATGTCTTCTCCTTCGACCATGACGGCGGTCAGTTTCAGTGAGCGATCCAGCCGCACGCAGTCGGCCCAGGCACCCGGTTGCAAGCGCCCGCGGTCGGTGATGCCGAGGTAGTCGGCGGGGAATTGCGACAGGCGTTGCGAAGCCTCGGCGATCGGCAAACCGATCTTCACCAGGTTGCGCAGGGCCTGATCCATGGTCAGCGTGCTGCCGGCCAGCGTGCCGTCGGGCAGGCGTACACCGCCCAGACATTTGGTCACGGTATGGCTGCCGAGCTTGTATTCGCCGTCAGGCATGCCCGCGGCGGCGGTCGAGTCGGTCACGCAATACAGGCACGGGATCGACCGCAGCGCGACGCGGATGGCGCCGGGGTGCACGTGCAGGAGATCGGGAATCAATTCGGCGTATTTGGCGTGGGCCAATGCCGCGCCGACGATCCCCGGTTCGCGGTGATGCAACGGGCTCATGGCGTTATAGAGATGGGTGAAACTGCTGGCGCCGGCTGCCAGTGCGGCGACGCCTTCCTCGTAACTGCCCAGTGTGTGGCCGATCTGCATGCGGATGCCACGGGCGCTGAGAGCACGGATCAGCGCATCGTGACCGGCGATTTCCGGGGCGATGGTGATCACCCGGATCGGCGCCAGCGCCAGATACGCTTCGACTTCGGCCATCAGCGCGGTGTGGGCGAAATTCGGTTGTGCTCCCAGTTTGCCGGGGTTGATGTACGGGCCTTCGAGGTGCACGCCGAGGACCCGGGCGCTGCCTTCTGGCCGCTGCTCACAGAACTCGCCGACGGCTTTGAGCACGCGCAAGATTTCCTCGCTCGGCGCGGTCATGGTGGTGGCCAGCAACGATGTGGTGCCGAAACGCACATGGGTTTTGGTAATGGTTTCGAAGGCCGGCGCGCCCTCCATGATGTCTTTGCCACCACCGCCGTGTACGTGCAGGTCGATGAAACCCGGCAGCAGGTAAGCCAGGTCATTGTCTGCCGGATCGCAGGGTTCGCCTTCGATGGAGACGACCTTGCCGTGTTCGTGAACCAGCCGGCCGCGAACCCAGCCTTGGTTGGTGAGGATGTTGTCTTCGGACATGTCGGAATCTCGTTGTTTGGCGGCAGCGGTGGGTCAGCGACGCAGCTCTGCGACAAAGTCGTAGTAGTCGTTACGGCAATAGGTGTCGGTGACTTCGATGGGCGTGTTGTCTTCGAGGTAGCCGACCCGGGTCATCAGCAACATGGCGGTGCCAGGAGCAATGCCCACCAGTGCGGCGAATTCGTCCGAGGCGTTGATCGCCTGAATGTGCTGCAACGCGCGCACGATCGGTTTGCCGATGCCGTCGAGGTATTCGTAGAGGGAGGCACCCACTGCCTGCGGCTTGGGAATGATCGAGGCGGGCAGGGTGCTCATCTCGATGGCCATGACCGTGTCGTCGGCTTTGCGCAGGCGCTTGAGGCGCGCGACTTTGTCGTTGGGTGACAGGCCGAGGCGGATCAGTTCTTCGTGGGTGGGCAGGGTGATTTCCCGTTCCAGCCATTGCGAGCCGGGTACGAAGCCCTTGAGCCGGAGCATTTCGCTGAAGCCCGACAGGCGTGACAACGGTTGTTCCAGGCGTGGTGTGATGAACGTGCCGGAACCCTGGTTGCGGCGGATCAGGCCTTGTTCGAGCAGCACTTCCAAGGCTTTGCGTGCGGTGACACGGGAAATGCCGAGCATTTCGCTGAGGTTGCGTTCCGACGGCATCGCCTGTTCGGCTTTCCACTGGCCGGCATGGATCGCCGTTTCCAGATTTCGCGCCAGTTGCAGGTACAGCGGCGTCGGTTGAGTGTCGTCGGGGCGCAGGGCCTGGAGGTCGTTCATGTTTGGCTGTCCGAAACGTATGTAGGAATTGTCGCTCGGGTGTGCCGGAAAACTAATACCACTTGCATACCATGTCAACGCACTGGCCAGGCTTTGGACGCAGCTAAGCGGGCCTGGACGGCCGAGCAGACCAGGCGTTGGTATCAAGTGGTATTAGGGGTGGGAAATGAAGAAGCAAAGATCGCAGCCTTCGGTCGTTCCTGCAGGAGCAAATGGTATTCACCCTGCAGGAGTTGCCGAAGGCCGCGATCTTTTGAATTTATTTTTCGGGGGCGACCGATGGTCGTCGGAATTACGGGCGGATTTCGATCATCGTGCCGTCCGGCACCAGGTTCCAGACTTCGCGCATGTCCATGTTGCGCATGGCGATGCAGCCGTCAGTCCAGTCCAGGGTGTGGAACAGTTGTTCAGGGTTGTCTTCGGTGTCCGGAGTGCCATGGATCATGATCATGCCACCGGGATCGACACCTTCGCGTCGCGAACGGGCCGAGTCGCTGATGTTCGGGTAGGAAATGTGCATCGCCAGGTTGAATTTTTCACTGGTCTTGCGCCAGTCGAGCCAATAGAAACCCTCTGGCGTGCGTTTGTCGCCTTCCATCAGTTTCGGTCCCTTGGGACGTTTGCCCAGGGAAATGCGATAGGTCTTGATCGGCTTGCCGTCATTGATCAATTGCAATTGATGAGCGGACTTGAGAACCAGAACTTTCTCGATGACCTTGCCGTTCAGGGTTTCCACGGCAGAAGCCTGGGACACCGAGATAACCGACAAACAGAACAGGGCAAGCAACCAGCGCATTGAAACGATTCCCCAGAGAGGTGTCGCGACTATTTATTTATAGATGTTTTTGTAGGGAGCTGCCGCAGGGCACGATTTGCAGCGGCTACGAATGATACCAAAGTGGCATCAACTAATGGCAGGCTGAACAAGCGGCGGGATCGATTCGGACCGTACGGGGTAGACCTCGGTCCGCCGATCAGCGAAGAAGCATTCTAAGGTACGGCCCACCGTGCGAAAAGCCAGCTCGTCCCATGGAATGTCCGCTTCGTCGAATAGTTGCACTTCCAGGCTCTCGGGACCGGCGGCAAAGTCCAGGTCCGCCAGTTCGGCGCGGAAAAACACATGCACCTGGCTGATGTGCGGCACATCGATGAGGGTGTAGATGCTCAGGTTGCGCACCCGGGCGCAGGCTTCCTCGGCGGTTTCGCGGATGGCGGCCTGTTCGATGGTTTCACCGTTTTCCATGAAGCCGGCGGGCAGCGTCCAGTAACCGCGACGCGGCTCTATCGCGCGGCGGCAGAGCAGGACCTGGGTGCCCCAGGTCGCGACGCAGCCGGCGACGATGTTGGGGTTCTGGTAGTGAATGGCCTGACAACTGTCGCAGACAAACCGCAGGCGCGAATCGCCTTCGGGAATGCGTTGGGTCACCGGGTTGCCGCACTGACTGCAAAATTTCATGCTTGGGTTCCTGAATGCTGCGCCTATCTTGGCGTGCGGCGGTGTCTGTCGGCAAGTTGTCGTTTCGCGACACGCCACTGTCCGGGGGGTTGGGCGACCGCAGCGATTGGTGCATGATGCAGCGTAAGGCACAGATCGAGAACACTCATGCTGGACGAGCTACTGCATCGGGTAAGTAATCACACACCGCGTACGCTGGAGACTGACCTGCGTTTCCCCGAGGCCGCCGTACTGGTGCCTATCACCCGCAGTGACGAACCGGAACTGGTACTGACCCTGCGCGCCAGCGGCCTCTCGACCCATGGCGGCGAAGTCGCCTTTCCCGGCGGTCGTCGCGATCCTGAAGACCCCGACCTGATTTTCACCGCCCTGCGTGAAGCCGAGGAAGAAATTGGCCTGCCACCGGGACTGGTCGAAGTGATCGGCCCGCTGAGCCCGTTGATCTCCCTGCACGGCATCAAGGTCACGCCTTATGTCGGCGTGATCCCGGATTTCGTCGAGTACCGGGCCAACGATGCGGAAATCGCCGCGGTGTTCAGCGTGCCACTGGAATTTTTCCGCAAGGACCCGCGCGAACACACCCATCGCATCGATTACCAGGGGCGCAGTTGGTACGTGCCGAGTTACCGCTACGGCGAGTACAAGATCTGGGGGCTGACGGCGATCATGGTCGTCGAGTTGATCAATCTGCTCTATGACGCGAAAATCAGCCTGCACCAGCCACCCAAAAGCTTCATCAATACCTGAAGCCATCGTTCGAATGGCCGGAAACGCGGCTGCCTGAGCTGTGAGGAAACCACAAATGAAATACCGCCTGGGCGACGCCCGCGTCGAAACCCATCCACAGAGCTGGGTCGCACCCAATGCCGTGCTGGTGGGCAAGGTCAAACTGGAAGAGGGCGCCAATGTCTGGTTCAACGCCGTGCTGCGCGGCGACAACGAATTGATCCTGATCGGCAAGAACAGCAACGTCCAGGACGGCACCGTGATGCACACCGACATGGGCTATCCACTGACGATCGGCACCGGCGTGACCATTGGCCACAATGCGATGTTGCATGGCTGCACCGTGGGCGATTACAGCCTGATCGGGATCAACGCGGTGATTCTCAATGGCGCGAAGATCGGCAAGAACTGCATCATCGGCGCCAATTCGCTGATCGGTGAAGGCAAGGAAATTCCCGACGGTTCGCTGGTCATGGGCTCGCCTGGCAAAGTCGTGCGCGAGCTGACCGAACCGCAGAAGAAAATGCTCGAAGCCAGTGCTGCACATTACGTTCACAACGCTCAGCGCTACGCCCGCGACCTTGTCGAGCAGGAAGAATGACGGTTAGCGAACGCCCGGTGGCATCGCCCTGCGTGAGCATCTGTGCGCTGGACGACGATGACATCTGCACCGGTTGCCAGCGCACCGTCGAAGAAATCACCCGTTGGAGCCGCATGGACAACGACGAACGCCGCAAGGTGCTGGGGTTGTGTCATGAGCGGGCCAAGGCCAGTGGATTGGTGTGGATGTTGCCGACTAAATCCGATAGCTGAATGGTGTGGGCTTTCGTGGCGAGGGAGCAAGCTCCCTCGCCACAGGTTATTTGTGTACCGAAGATGAAGTACCCTGTGCACAAAATTGACAGGTACTACTGCTCCCATGCTCTTCCTGATCGCCTACATCAGCAGCGTCGTGCTGATCAACTACGCCTTTTCCACTGCGCCACACCTGGACATCATCTGGTCGGCCTGGGGCGGGCTGGTGTTTGTGTTGCGCGACATGGTGCAAACCCGCTTCGGCCACGGCGCGATTGCAGCGATGCTGGCCGCGCTGGTGCTGTCTTATGTCACGTCCGATCCATCCATCGCCTTGGCCAGCGCTACGGCGTTCGCGGTGTCCGAATGCATCGACTGGCTGGTGTTCAGCATCACCCGGCGCCCGTTGCATGATCGCCTGTGGATAAGTTCGGCCCTGAGCATTCCCCTCGATACCTTTATCTTTTTCGGCATGATCGACGCGCTGACGCCAGGGGTGATCATCACCGCGCTGGGCTCGAAGTTCGCCGGCGTCACGGCCGTGTGGCTGATCATGGCCTGGCGTCTGCGCAAACAGGCTGTCGTCAGCTGAAGTTCATGTAAAATGCCGCGCTTTCTCCCCATGGGAAGCGCGCCAGCCGTCGCATCCCTCGATGATCCGCTCCTTGAGGACCTTCAGATGACCCGTATCGGAACTCCATTGTCGCCCACCGCGACCCGCGTATTGATGTGTGGCTGTGGCGAATTGGGCAAGGAAGTGGTGATCGAGCTGCAACGCCTGGGTGTTGAAGTGATTGCCGTCGACCGTTACGCCAACGCGCCGGCCATGCAGGTGGCGCACCGCAGCCATGTGATCAATATGCTCGATGGCGCGGCCCTGCGTGCCGTGATCGAAGCCGAGAAGCCGCACTTCATCGTGCCGGAAATCGAAGCCATCGCCACCGCGACCCTGGTCGAGCTGGAATCTGAAGGTTTCACCGTGATCCCGACCGCGCGCGCCGCGCAGTTGACCATGAACCGTGAAGGCATCCGTCGCCTGGCCGCCGAAGAGCTGGACCTGCCGACCTCGCCGTACCACTTCGCCGACACCTTCGAGGATTACCGCAAGGCGGTCGAAGACCTCGGTTTCCCGTGTGTGGTCAAGCCGGTCATGAGCTCGTCGGGCAAAGGCCAGAGCCTGTTGCGCAGCGCCGATGACGTGCAGAAAGCCTGGGATTACGCCCAGGAAGGCGGGCGTGCCGGTAAAGGTCGGGTCATCATCGAAGGCTTTATCGATTTCGATTACGAAATCACGCTGCTGACCGTTCGCCACGTCGGCGGCACCACCTTCTGCGCGCCGGTCGGCCACCGTCAGGAGAAGGGCGATTACCAGGAATCCTGGCAGCCTCAAGCCATGAGCCCGATTGCCCTGGCTGAATCCGAGCGCGTTGCCAAAGCGGTGACTGAAGCCTTGGGTGGCCGTGGTCTGTTTGGCGTCGAGTTGTTCATCAAGGGCGATCAAGTGTGGTTCAGCGAAGTCTCGCCGCGCCCGCACGACACCGGTCTGGTGACGCTGATCTCCCAGGACCTGTCGCAATTTGCCTTGCACGCTCGGGCGATTCTGGGTCTGCCGATCCCGTTGATCCGTCAGTTCGGCCCATCGGCCTCGGCGGTGATTCTGGTGGAAGGGCAGTCGACCCAGACTGCTTTCGCCAACCTGGGCGCAGCGTTGAGCGAACCGGATACCGCGTTGCGTCTGTTCGGCAAGCCTGAAGTCAATGGCCAGCGCCGCATGGGCGTGGCACTGGCGCGCGACGAGTCGATCGAAACCGCTCGCGCCAAAGCAACCCGTGCTTCGCAGGCGGTGGTCGTAGAGCTGTAAAAACCGCACTCACGGGCCTATACCTTCTATGGGCTCGCCGCAATTTACTGTAGGAGTGAGCCTGCTCGCGATAGCGATTTCATAGTCGACATTGATGTTGGCAGGCACTCCGCTATCGCGAGCAGGCTCGCTCCTACAGGGGTTGTTGATCGTTTCCCCTTCATCAAAGCTCCAGGCCTGTACCCCATGAATTCGCAAAGCATCATCGTCCCGAAAATCTCCACGCTGCCGGTGCACGAGCCCCGGGCGCGGGCGATTGTGCGTTGGCTGGTGCGCAAGAACATCATCCACGAAGAACTGACCACCTGCGGTCGTACCGGCAATCGCATGGCCCATGCCATCGGCGACGGTGCGCGCGCGGTGGTGCTGCATCCGGAAGCCTTGCCGTACGGTGAGCCGGTCAACGGCCTGGAAATCGTCACCAAGCGCTGCATCTATACACCGGCCAAGGGTTTCCTTGAGGAAGCGGGCTGCGCCGAATGCCGCAAGGAAATTGGCGAAGCACTGTTCGAAAGCCTCGAAGACTGGATGCCAGGGCGCACCGACAACTTCACCTGCCCCGAATGCGGGCATGAAGACGATATCAACGGCTTTCTGTTTTTGCAGGAATGCGCTTTCTCCAACCTGGGTTTCATCTTCAATAACTGGGCTGAAGCCGGGTTCAAGCAGAGCTTTCTCGACGAATTCGCCGATTGGCTCGATCAGCCTGTCAGTTGGGTGAAAGTCGAACTGTAGGTGCGGTTGATCCAACGTGCACCCTTCTGTAGGAGCAAGGCTTGCCCGCGATGGCGCCCTTAAGATCGCCATCGCGGGCAAGCCTTGCTCCTACGGACAATCGTTCGGCCGAACATCGCAAGCGGCCCCGGTTCTCGGAGAATTTCGGTTCTGCAAGCCCCGTCGATCACTGCATCGATAATAGACAGAGTTTTACATTGAACCCGAAGGGGTGTCTGACTATAATGGCGCGCTTCCATTTTCCCGCTCGGGAGCCCCCGCGATGCTGCGTATCAGCCAAGAAGCTCTGACATTCGACGACATTCTCCTAGTGCCCGGTTATTCCGAGGTGCTTCCTAACGAAGTCAGTCTCAAGACCCGCCTTACCCGTGGCATCGAACTCAATATTCCATTGGTTTCTGCCGCCATGGACACCGTCACTGAAGCCCGTCTGGCGATTGCCATGGCTCAGGAAGGTGGTATCGGCATCATCCACAAGAACATGACCATCGAGCAGCAAGCTGCCGAAGTGCGCAAGGTCAAGCGTTACGAAGCCGGTGTGGTCAAGGACCCGATCACCATCGACGCCGACGCCACCGTGCGCGAGCTGTTCGAACTGACCCGCATGCACAACATCTCCGGCGTTCCGGTGCTGCACAATGGCGACCTGGTCGGCATTGTCACCTCCCGTGACGTGCGTTTCGAGAACCGTCTGGAAGCCACTGTCCGTGAAGTGATGACGCCTAAAGAGCGTCTGGTCACGGTCAAGGAAGGCGCCGACAAGAACGATGTGCGTGAACTGCTGCACAAGCACCGCATCGAGCGCGTGCTGATCGTCGACGACAAATTCACCCTCAAGGGCATGATGACCGTCAACGACATCGAAAAAGCCAAGGCCTACCCGCTGGCCAGCAAGGACGATCAAGGTCGTCTGCGCGTTGGCGCTGCGGTCGGCACCGGTAAAGACACCGGTGACCGCGTAGCTGCCCTGGTCAATGCCGGCGTTGACGTCGTCGTGGTCGACACGGCTCACGGTCACTCCAAAGGCGTGATCGACCGCGTTCGCTGGGTCAAACAGAACTTCCCTGAAGTGCAGGTCATCGGCGGCAACATCGCCACCGGCGCTGCCGCCAAGGCCCTGGCCGAAGCCGGCGCTGACGCAGTCAAGGTCGGTATCGGTCCTGGCTCGATCTGCACCACCCGTATCGTCGCCGGTGTCGGCGTTCCGCAAATCAGTGCCATCGCCAACGTCGCCGCTGCCCTCGAAGGCACGGGCGTGCCGTTGATCGCCGACGGCGGCATCCGTTTCTCCGGTGACCTGTCCAAGGCCATCGTGGCCGGTGCTTCCTGCGTGATGATGGGCTCGATGTTCGCCGGTACCGAAGAAGCGCCGGGCGAGATCGAACTGTTCCAGGGGCGTTCGTACAAGGCTTATCGCGGCATGGGTTCGCTGGGCGCCATGTCCCAGGCTCAAGGTTCCTCCGACCGTTACTTCCAGGACTCTTCGGCAGGCGCCGAGAAACTGGTGCCGGAAGGTATCGAAGGGCGTGTGCCTTACAAAGGCACCCTGAGCGCGATCATCCACCAACTGATGGGCGGCCTGCGTTCCTCGATGGGTTATACCGGCAGTGCCGACATCGAAGAAATGCGCACCAAGCCTGAGTTCGTGCGGATCACCGGCGCTGGCATGGCCGAGTCCCACGTTCACGACGTGCAGATCACCAAAGAAGCGCCAAACTACCGCGTAGGTTGAGCCTTCAAGCAACAAGTTAAGCAACCGGGGCTGTTTTATTCAGCCCCGAGTTGTTTCTGAATCACGACTGTTTCTGAATGACTTAGACGAGACTGAATCATGGCCCTCGATATTCACGCTCACCGTATCCTGATCCTCGACTTCGGTTCCCAGTACACCCAACTGATCGCCCGTCGCGTGCGTGAAATCGGTGTGTACTGCGAACTGCATCCGTTCGACATGGACGAGGATGCGATCCGCGAATTCGCACCTAAAGGCGTCATCCTCGCTGGCGGCCCCGAGTCGGTCCACGAAGCCAACAGCCCTCGCTGCCCGCAAGCCGTGTTCGACCTGGGCGTGCCGGTCTTCGGTATCTGCTACGGCATGCAGACCATGGCCGAGCAACTGGGCGGCAAGGTTGAAGGTTCCGAGCTGCGTGAGTTCGGTTATGCCCGTGTCGACGTGGTCGGCAAGAGCCGCCTGCTCGACGGCATCGAAGACCACATCGACGCCGATGGCCTGTTCGGCCTCGACGTGTGGATGAGCCACGGTGACAAGGTCACCAGAATGCCGGAAGACTTCCACATCCTGGCCAGCACCCCGAGCTGCCCGATCGCCGGCATGTTCAGCGATGAGCGTCGTTACTACGGCGTGCAGTTCCACCCGGAAGTGACCCACACCAAGCAGGGCGGCCGCATCCTGTCGCGCTTCATCCTCGACATCTGCGAGTGTGAAGCCCTGTGGACCCCGTCGAAAATCGCTGAAGACGCCATCGCCCAGGTTCGCGCCCAGGTGGGCACCGACAACGTATTGCTCGGTCTGTCCGGCGGTGTCGACTCCTCCGTGGTTGCCGCGCTGCTGCACAAAGCCATCGGCGACCAGCTGACCTGCGTGTTCGTCGACAACGGCCTGCTGCGTTTGCACGAAGGCGAGCAAGTGATGGCCATGTTCGCCGAGAACATGGGCGTCAAGGTGATCCGCGCCAATGCCGAGGAGCAGTTCCTCAACAACCTGGCCGGCGAAGCTGACCCGGAGAAGAAGCGCAAGATCATCGGCCGTACCTTCATCGACGTGTTCGATGCCGAATCCTGCAAGCTGGACAACATCAAGTACCTGGCGCAAGGCACCATCTACCCGGACGTGATCGAGTCGGCTGGCGCGAAAAGCGGCAAGGCGCACGTGATCAAGTCGCACCACAACGTGGGCGGCCTGCCGGAAGAGATGAACCTGAAACTGGTCGAGCCACTGCGCGAACTGTTCAAGGACGAAGTCCGTCGCCTGGGCCTCGAGCTGGGCCTGCCGTACGACATGGTCTACCGTCACCCATTCCCGGGCCCGGGCCTGGGCGTGCGGATCCTCGGTGAAGTGAAGAAGGAATACGCCGACCTGCTGCGTCGCGCCGACCACATCTTCATCGAAGAACTGCGCAAGGCCGACTGGTACCACAAGGTCAGCCAGGCATTCGTGGTGTTCCAGCCGGTGAAATCGGTTGGCGTGGTCGGCGATGGCCGTCGTTACGCCTGGGTCGTGGCCCTGCGTGCCGTGGAAACCATCGACTTCATGACCGCGCGTTGGGCACACCTGCCTTACGAACTGCTGGAAACCGTATCCGGCCGCATCATCAATGAAATCGAAGGCATCTCCCGCGTTACTTACGACGTGTCGAGCAAGCCGCCAGCGACCATTGAGTGGGAATGATCCCGCGCCGTTCTTGACGGTTTGATCGCCAGTAAAAGGCCGTGTGAACCCTGTTCGCACGGCCTTTTTGCGTTTCAGACACCGGGGAGTCGAACGGGGGCCAAGCCCATCCTATGCAGCGCTGAACTCAATCCCTCGGTAGTTGCAAAACGTCGTCCGCTGATCTCCCAGGAATCCCGTTCAATGTAATAGCCGCTTGCATCATGTTTGATGGGCGTGCGAACGAGTTTCCCCCAGGTCACGATGCCGTTGTTGGTGACGGTTCTGCTGCGATGAACCAGTATGGGTTCACCGGTACTGGTGCTGAGGGTGTACATGCCAGGCCTGGGCAGGCCATCCTCCAGTCTTTGTGCAAGCACCACGCTTGGCGGCGTCGGGATTTGCAGCAACAAGTCATTTTTGGCGAACCCGGGCGGCTGTCCCGGTCGTGGCACGTCGGACACCCCCGGGTCGACCTTGATGCCGCCGAGCTCGTCCGCGCCGACACTTTCAATACGCAGGCCGATGCTGCCCTCAAGTTCGCTGACACCCGCTACCCCGCCATAGGTATTGGCGTGGCTGTTCCCGACCAACGCCACCCAGCGATGAGCGCCTCTGGCCGCCTGGTCGGCGCTGATGACCTGTTGGGCGAAAAAATTCATCATTTTTTGCCGGAAGTGGATATCGGCCCCCTGAATGCCGGCGCTGCGGTAACTGGCCAGGCAGTCGATGGCTTGCACGCGGATACGGTTTTGTTGCGCTGCCCTGACCACCTGTTCAAACGTGAATTGTTTGCTCGGGTCGGTCGAGAAACCAGCATCAAGATCCTTGAGATAACGTTCCAGATCCTCGGACATTACCCCGGTGCGGTTGAACGCATCGAGATCCGCTTGATGGAAATCGGTGAGCAGATGCTCCATGTACAGGGTTTTGACTTTTTGTTTTCGCAGCACGCTCATGTTTTCGATCAGAAACTGTTTGCTGCCCACGCTGGAGTGACCTTCACCGATGACCAGGCTTTGTGAGCGTTTGAAAATGACTTTGATGATGTCCTTGAACCTGGCATTCGCAACGAACGACGGGATCGCCGGCCTGGGTGGCAACTGGGGTTGCGGCAGGGAATAAAACGACACGGCGTCGTCGTATAGCCTTCGGCGCAGTCTTTTGAAGGCTTCCAGCTCATCGGCCGGCTTGTTGGGATTGATAAAGCCGTCCTTCAAATCTCCCTTTGCCTCCAAACCATTGGCTGCCTTTTTGAGGGCTGGCTTGATGTCCTGTGGCACATCGTATGCCGTCGCGGGGGCATCAAAGTCCGGAAGGGCCGGCTCGGCCCTGGCGAACAGATCGGAGAACCAGCCGCCACCCGCCAGACCGGGACGCGTAATCGGCATCCAAGCACCCGTTTCATCCAGGTACACCGGAATGTTGCGGTAAAAGGAGTGGGGATTGACCGGGTCAATGATTGTCCAGCAATTCAGTTCGTTGCTGTAGCGGACCTGATAGAAACTGTCATCGATGGCAATGTAATTCCCTCCTGTTTCAGGCTGATAGATACCTTGGAACTTGCCTTCTTCGCTGACGGGAGAATAGCCGTCGAGAATCTCGTTGGTTTCAAAAGGAGCCAACAGGCCGGTATCTCCCGGGGTGGGTTGGATGGATTCGATAGGCAGTTGCACCGGGGGGCTCGGCGACTTCACATCTTCCCCGGGCAAGATTGCTGCTTCTGTTTCCGCTTCGGCTTCCGCTGCTTGGGCGAACTCGCTTGCCCCTATCAGGAACGGCAGGTTGAACAGGATGTCCACGCTGCCAAGGATGGCGCCTTTCACTGCAGCCTTGCGTTCGGCCTGGGTCGTGGCGTTAATGGCTTGATCGATGTGCAGGCCGACATTGGCAATGCCCGCGCCTATGACCACCAGCGCCGCTGGCCATGCCGCTGCGGCCATCGGCCCAAAAACGCGATTGAAAGCGTTGAGATAGCCGATCCACAGCTTTTTGCGCAGCTCTGCATTGGAGTGCAGCAGGTAATCGGCGTCGCTCAACATGCGCTCATGGGTGGACTGGCTCAAATGGGTGAAAGCATCGCCGTTGATTATCTCGCCACGGTAGTGAAGCAAGTGGTGGTCGTTGGCGGTGTTTTCATCCGGTAGCACGTCGTACTCATGGGTGAGGCCGACGTTTTCATATTCGGTGTTCTCCAGGAAGTGGATGATCAGGCCAACGCCGGTGAAATTGGCGAGCTTGTGCCCCAACGACGTGGGCTTTTCCTGCTCGATGTCGCGCTCTTGCTGTTTGAAATGCATGAGCATGCGTTCACGGCCTTCGGCGTCCTTGACCTCATTGACCAGCCATTCGTGCAACGCCTCGACGTTATGGAAGGCGTGAAAACCCTGGGCTTCGCCTGGAACGTAGAGAATGTTCAGGTCACTGCCGTCAGTGATGCTGAACATGTCCGTCGACACGAACTCGTCTATGCAGAACTTGCGAATCGTCAGACCATTGCCGGCGGGTGATTCGTCCAGCAGCATCTGCCGGGTCAGCGGTCTGCCCAGATTGCCGGCGCAGGCGCTGAGCACCAGGGTGAAGTGCTCACCAGACAGATGTCCGTGTTCGTAGTCTTCAATGGCCTTGGCGATGAACGTGCATTTGGCCAGCGCGCGGAAGTTGGCGCTGTGTTTTTCCCAGAACGCCGCGACGGCGGTTTTGTAGCGATCAGCGAAATTGATGTCCCAGAAGGCTTTCAGCACGTCGCTGGCATGCAGGCGCACTTCGTTGTTTTCATCGTAACTCTCGGCATCGTCACCCACCCGGTAAAAGCCGCCGTAGAGATCCAGCAGGTCGGCATTGTCCTGGTCATGGACGCTGAAGCGTTGCATGACCAATTGCGGGAAGGTCATGGATTCCTTGGGTTTTTCCAGGATGTGCTGCCAGCCGGTAAAGGCCCTGGAGCTGCTTTGGGCACCATGGAACCGGTGCCACCAGACCGTGTCCGGTGTGAGGTCGGTGATGTGATAGTGAATGAGGATGTCCTGGGCGATCTGATACGCCATGGCGTACAGGTCGGGGCAGTCGTCGACCAGTTCGGGGATCAGGGCTTGAAGCGCCAACCCGTCGGCAGAGTTGAGCAGCGTGATTTCTTGAGTATCGTCCATGATATTTTCATCGAAGAGGTGGTAAGGCCGCTCACTGTCTCAAGGAGCGGCGTTTTTCATTGTGCAGGCTGCTGGCTAGCGCTCGGCCTGCTCATGAGGGCTGTGGGCGAGCGTTTCCCAGTTTCCTTCTGAATCCAGGCGAACCGGGATCGAGTCCGAGAGCGTCGTCGGGTGTTCCGGGTCGATGATGGCCCAGTTTCCTGCGCCGCTGAGGTCCGTTTCGTAGCGTACGTAGTAAGGTTTGTCGTCCAGCATGATCGCTGTCGAAGGGACGGAGTCGAGCTGGTAAATACCCTGGTACTTTCCGGGTGTGCTTTCGGGCGTCATGCTCTCGAGCAGCTCATTGGCCTGCCAGTTGTCCGGAATGACCGTTCGTTTTGGCGCTCCAGCCACATTCGTGAAGGCTTCACTCAGCGTTGCCGCGCTCTGTGCCTCGCCTTTGAGTACCGTCTGAGTGGCGCCCGCTTGAGACAGTTCCCCGGGGCTCTCGGGGTCAGGCCAACCCATGAGCTTCATGCCTTTGGACGCCAGCCGTTGATTGAGTGTGTCGAGGCTATCGAAAGGCTGGAAATCGAAGTCCGGCCAGACAGGGGACGCCAAGGTGAATTGTCCATCAGCCATTCTCTGGAGGGTGGTTTCGGCAATTTGTGCATTGGCATCGCGATAGATAAGTTTGATGGTGCTGTTTGAGCGCTGGAACGTGTACATGCCCGATTTTGCCAGCAGTGTTTTCAGTGCTCTTGGGGGGCGATAGGCCCAAGGGGTTTCGACGGGCACACGCCATTGCGCAACCACCAGATCTTGCTCGGCTCCGGGGTCGTTCAGCCCCTCTTCGACGTTGTAGACCGGGGAATCCGGATAGTCGCTGTACTCCAGTGCCAGGCCGGGATCGGATGTTATGGCCTGCGCCGATCCCGGGACTAAATCATCTACGCGCACACTCACGGCGTCCGTCTGCTCACTGATACCTGCATAGTTTCTGAATGACGTCAGGTTTTCCCGATCGACCAATGCGATCCAACGACCGGGGCCACGCGTCGACTCATTCAGTTGAATCACTTCGCTGGCGAAAAAACTCCTCGCCATTTGTTGTTGTGGCTCCAGGTTCACATGTCCGTTGATGTTGTAAGTAATCGCACAGTCGATGGCTTGAACCCTGACCTTTTGCGCATTGGCGGCTTTGACCAGGGACAGGACATTGAATTTGCCCCCGGGGTCGTTGCCTGCCTTCAGATCAAGTGTCGTCAAGTAGGTTTCGAGATCTTGCGGCATCTGGCCTGTTCGCGCGAAGGTGTCCAGATCGATTTGATTGGCGTTGGTCAGAAGCTCTTGCAGGTAAATGGTCTTCAACCCACGCCTGGCGAGCTCCGGCATGTTTTCGATAAGAATTTGTTTGCTGCCGATACTGCCTCGTGTCTCGCCCAATACCAGGCCCGGTTTTTGTGCGAACGCCGTTTCAAACAGTTCCGTTTGGCTACCGATCACCGTGGGGGAGGACGCCCTTGCGCGGTAGGAGGCCGGGTTAGCCTGGTAATAGTGTTCGGCATCTGCAATCAAGCGCGCTCGTGAGGTGGCCTGGCGCTGTGCGAATCGACTGACACGGACCTGCTCGCCAGCGGCATTGCGCACGGTCACATATTCATCGGGACCGCCGAGCGCCCATTCCCGCATGCCGGGTGTCTCCAGTTTTTTTACATAGGTTCCTGGCGTTTGTGCCCATGCCTGGGCATCGGGTTGGCTGCTGACACCTTCAGTCCCGTCGGGCGGTGTCTCCATTCCGCCTCTAAGACCTGTTCGAGGCGCGAGTTCCCATTGACCTTCGGCGTTCAGTCGCACGGGTATCGAAGAGGTGAACCCGTCGGGGTTCGCCGGATCAATGATCGCCCACGTACCCCCACCGTTGACATCAGCTTCGTAACGTACGAAGTACTCACTGTTATTGAGGCGGATTGCAGTCGACGGATTCGAGGACAGGCGATAGGTTCCCAGGAACTTGCCGGGGGTCCGCACCAGGTTTTGCTCATCGAGCAGTATCGGGATTTTGTAGCTTTGCGGTGGCGACTCTACAGCGGCTGTCCCTGTCAGATCGTTGTTCTGTGCTGTCCGGCGAGGATCAATCAACTCTTCTGCCTGAGCATCGAACAGTTCGGTATCAGCGCCTGGATGCGCTTGCGGCGTGTCGGGCACTTGCACCGCTTCGCCCACCTCGGCGTCCACTTCGGCGCTGGCTTCCAGCAACGGTCCTGTACCTTTGAGAAACGGAAGGTTGAACAGGGTGTCGATGCCACTGAGGACCGCGCCGATGATGCCGGCTTTACGGTCCTGGCGGGTCTTGCCGTTCACCGCCTGATCGATGTTCAGTCCCATGTTGGCCAGACTGGCACCAATGACTGGCAGCGCCACGGGCCAACCGACGACGGCCATCGGCCCGAAAACCCTCACGCCGGCACTCAGGTAGCCGATCCACAATTTCTTGCGCAGATCGCTGTTGGAGGTAAGCGACAGGCTGGCCTCGGCGAACATGGCTGCCTGGGTTGAGTCGGTCAACCAGCGGAAGGCATCACCACGGATGATCTGATTTTTTGCATTGATCAGATGATGATCCTGCTTGCCCCAGGTGCTGACCAGGCGGTTCATGATGTCCGGGATGTTGTCGGAAATCAGTTGCCGATCCGCCAGGCTGAAGTGGCTCAGGAACGTCTGTCGGGTCGGGCTTCTGTTCATTTGCAGCAGCACCCAGAAATGCATATCCATGGGTGTTTCCAGCACCTGGAATGACTTTGTGTCACCGGGGAGGTAAAGAATCTGTCTGCCTTCGGGACCAACGATGCGCAGAATGTTGTTGGCGACGTAGCCCGCCATGTCCAGTGTGCGAATGGTTGAGCCGCCGGTGATCGAGTAATCGCTTTTCAGCATTTGCAGGCTGGCGGGGGAGGTGACCGGGCCGCAGGTGGCGTGGATAACCTGCCGCAGGTTTTCATCGCTCAGCTGTCCGCCTTCATTGGCCTCCAGCGCTTTGACGAGAAAGGTGCATTTGGCGAGGGCCTGGAAATCGACCGACGAAGTGTTCCAGAACGCTTTGAGTCTGGCGGTGTAAAGCGAGCTGAAATCGAGGTTCCAGAAATACTTCAAGACGTCATTGCCATGCAGGCGAACTTCGTTGGTTTCATCGAAGTCTTCGGCTTCCGGGCCAGCGGTGTAAAAGCCGCCATAGAGGTCCAGCAAGTCAGCGTTGTCCTGATCGGTGGCGCGGAACCGGTGGATCACGAGTTGCGTCAGGGTGGTGGATTCGTGGGGTTTTTCCCGAATGTGTTGCCAACCGGTAAACGATCTGGAACTGCTTTGCGCCGCTTTGAATCGGTGGAAATAAATGAGGTCCGGGTCGAGGCCGGCAATGCCTTGTTGCTTGAGCAGCTCGCTGGCGACTTCGCTTGCCATGTCTTGCAGGCCCGGGCAGGACAGGATCACCTTGTTGGCAATGGCCTTGAGCGTTGCTTTGTCTGCTGCGTTGGACAACGGACGGGATTCGGTTGAGTTCATCAGCTCTCGTTCCTTGAGAAAAAGTGAGCCGAAGATGCCCCTTACGCTAGAGCAATGTGCACTACATAGTTACGCCCGTTTGCGATTCGATTTCCGGTAGGCGCCAGTCTTTACCTCGTTCCGTTTCCGCCTGAATGTCCGATACCGCGCTGCGTCTATCCGCCGCGCCGCCCTTACTGTTTCTCATCCGCAGGTGTATCGTATTCGCCTTTTGCGGGCTTGGGCCTGCCGCGTTCAAGTGAGGTAGTTGAGTTCATGTCCTTTACCCGTCGCCAAATCCTCGGTGGGCTGGCCGGTCTTGTTGTCGTTGGCGTGGGGGCCGGTGGCGCGTCGCGCTATTGGTTGGGCAAGATGGCCGATGCGGATGCGGGCCACGACTATGAGTTGATCGCTGCACCGCTGGACGTCGAACTGGTGCCCGGCCACCAGACCCAGGCCTGGGCTTTCGGCCCGTCGGCGCCGGGCACCGAGTTGCGCGTACGTCAGGGCGAATGGCTGCGGGTGCGTTTCATCAATCACCTGCCGGTGGCGACCACCATTCACTGGCACGGTATCCGCCTGCCGCTGGAGATGGATGGCGTGCCCTACGTTTCCCAGCTTCCAGTGTTGCCGGGCGAATATTTCGACTACAAATTTCGTGTCCCGGATGCCGGCAGCTACTGGTATCACCCGCACGTGAACAGCAGCGAAGAACTGGGGCGCGGGCTGGTCGGCCCGCTGATCGTCGAAGAGCGCGAACCGACCGGTTTCAAATACGAGAAGACCTTGAGCCTCAAGAGCTGGCATGTCGACGAGGTTGGCAATTTCGTCGAGTTCAGCATCCCCCGGGAAGCGGCCCGGGGTGGCACGGCAGGACGCTTGTCGACCATCAATGGGGTTTCGCAAGCCGTGATCGAATTGCCCGCCGGGCAGATCACCCGCGTGCGTTTGCTGAACCTCGACAACACCCTGACCTATCGCCTGAACATTCCCGGCGTCGAAGCGCAGATCTACGCGCTGGACGGCAACCCGATCGAGCCACGGCCGCTGGGCAAGGAATACTGGCTCGGCCCCGGCATGCGCATTTGCCTGGCGATCAAGGCACCGCCGGCCGGTGAAGAATTGTCGCTGCGCAACGGCCCGGTGCGCCTCGGGACACTCCGTTCGGTCGCCAACAGCGATGCGCCGACCGAGTGGCCAGCGGCGCTGCCCGCCAACCCGGTGGCCGAGCCGGACCTGGCCAATGCCGAGAAACTCAACTTCAATTTCGAATGGGTCGGTTCGGTGTCGGTGAACGTCGACAACGGCAAGCCGCCCAGCCTGTGGCAAATTAACGGCAAGGCCTGGGACATCACCGACAAGACCTGCGCCGACCGGCCGATTGCCAAACTCCAGAAGGGCAAAAGCTACATTTTCGAATTGAAGAACATGACCCAGTATCAGCATCCGATTCACCTGCACGGCATGAGTTTCAAGGTCATCGCCTCGAACCGGCACAAGGTGATTCCGTACTTCACCGATACTTACCTGCTGGGCAAGAACGAGCGCGCGCAAGTGGCGCTGGTGGCGGATAACCCCGGGGTGTGGATGTTCCATTGCCATGTGATCGACCACATGGAAACCGGCCTGATGGCCGCTATCGAGGTGGCATGATGCGGCAGATTCGACCCGCGGCGATCATCGACCGCAGCCGTGATCGCGACTTCATGCGTGAAGCGCTGGCGCTGGCCGCCCAAGGCGCGGCCCTCGGTGAAGTACCGGTGGGCGCCGTGTTGGTGCAGGATGGTGAGATCATCGGTCGCGGCTTCAATTGCCCGATCAGCGGCAACGACCCGAGCGCCCACGCCGAGATGGTCGCGATCCGCGCTGCCGCCCAGGCCGTCAGCAACTATCGCCTGCCGGGCAGCACGCTCTACGTCACGCTGGAGCCGTGCAGCATGTGCGCGGGCCTGATCGTGCATTCGCGCATTGCGCGGGTGGTGTACGGCGCGCTGGAGCCCAAAGCGGGGATTGTGCAGAGCCAGGGGCAATTTTTTACCCAGGGCTTTTTGAATCACCGGGTGTTGTACGAAGGTGGGGTGTTGGCGGAAGAATGCGGGGCGGTGCTCAGCGAATTCTTCAAGGCCCGCCGGGCAAAACCAACAATCTGAAAACCGCATCAATTCCTGTGGGAGCTGGCTTGCCAGCGATGACGTCGTCACATCAAACATTGATGTCGACTGAAACACCGCTATCGCTGGCAAGCCAGCTCCCACAGGTTTTTGCAGGGGCTGGAAGGAAAGGTTACTTCTTCGCGACGATCACTGCCCGCATCGGCGCCGGCAGCCCTTCAATCGTCTTGCTGTGATCCTCCGGATCAAGGAAATCGCTCAACGATTGATATTTCATCCACTCCGTCCCGCGCTGCTCTTCAACGGTGGTGGTGCTCACGTCCACGCATTTCACATCGCTGAACCCGGCACGGCGCAGCCACAGCTCCAGCGCCGGCACCGAAGGCAGGAACCACACGTTGCGCATTTGGGCGTAACGGTCTTCCGGCACCAGCACCTGGTGTTTGTCACCTTCGACTACCAGCGTCTCCAGCACCAGTTCACCGCCCTTGACCAGGCAGTCCTTCAGTGCCAGCAAATGCTCGATCGGCGAGCGGCGGTGGTAGAACACACCCATGGAGAACACCGTGTCGAAGCCTTCGAGGTTTGGCGGCAGGTCTTCGAACGGGAAGGGCAGGTGCCAGGCATTCGGTTCGGACAAGTAGCGTTGCACTGCCTGGAACTGGCAGAAGAACAGCCAGTTCGGGTCGACACCGATCACGCTGTCCG
>NZ_RCOB01000086.1:0-1501 GCF_004307665.1 Pseudomonas sp. Sample_16 | reverse complement strand
GCCCGCGATAGCCGTTACGCGGTATCGCGCCGAATCAGAAGAAGCCCAGCGGATTGATGTCGTAGCTCACCAGCAGGTTTTTGGTCTGCTGGTAGTGATCGAGCATCATTTTGTGGGTTTCACGGCCGACGCCGGATTTCTTGTAGCCGCCGAACGCGGCGTGCGCCGGGTACAGGTGGTAGCAGTTGGTCCACACACGACCGGCCTTGATGGCGCGGCCCATGCGATAGGCGCGGTTGATGTCGCGGGTCCAGAGGCCGGCGCCGAGGCCGAACTCGGTGTCGTTGGCAATCGCCAGGGCTTCGGCTTCGTCCTTGAAGGTGGTGATGCTCACCACCGGGCCGAAGATTTCTTCCTGGAACACGCGCATCTTGTTGGTGCCCTTGAGCAGTGTCGGCTGGATGTAATACCCGCTCGCCAGGTTGCCCTCGAGTTTTTCCACCTTGCCGCCGGTCAGCAGTTCGGCGCCTTCGCCCTTGGCGATTTCCAGGTACGAAAGGATCTTGTCGAATTGCTGCTCGGACGCCTGGGCGCCGACCATGGTGTCGGTGTCCAGCGGGTCGCCACGTTTGATCTGCAGGACCTTCTTCATCACCACGGCCATGAACTCGTCGTAGATCGACTCTTGCACCAGCGCCCGGGATGGGCATGTGCAGACTTCGCCCTGGTTGAAGAACGCCAGGACCAGGCCTTCGGCGGCTTTTTCGATGAACGACGGTTCGGCCTGCATGATGTCTTCGAAGAAGATGTTCGGCGACTTGCCACCCAGCTCCACGGTGGACGGAATGATGTTTTCCGCCGCGCATTTCATGATGTGCGAGCCGACCGGGGTCGAGCCAGTGAAGGCAATCTTGGCGATGCGCTTGCTGGTGGCCAGCGCTTCGCCGGCTTCTTTGCCGAAGCCTTGCACGATGTTCAGCACGCCCGGTGGCAGCAGGTCGCCGATCAGTTCGACCAGCACGGTAATGCCCAGCGGCGTTTGCTCGGCAGGCTTGAGCACCACGCAGTTGCCGGCGGCCAGCGCCGGGGCGAGTTTCCACGCGGCCATCAGGATCGGGAAGTTCCACGGGATGATCTGCCCGACCACGCCCAGCGGTTCATGGATGTGATAGGCCACGGTGTTGCCGTCGATTTCTGCGGCGCTGCCTTCCTGGGCGCGCAGGCAACCGGCGAAATAGCGGAAGTGGTCGGCGGCCAGCGGAATGTCGGCGTTGAGGGTTTCACGCACGGCTTTGCCGTTGTCCCAGGATTCAGTGATTGCCAGGGTTTCGAGGTGCTGTTCGATGCGGTCGGCGATTTTCAGCAGCACCAGCGAGCGGGCCTGGGCGGACGTGGCGCCCCAGGCATCGGCCGCCGCGTGGGCAGCGTCCAGGGCCTTGTCGATGTCTTCGGCCGTGGAACGGGGGAATTCGGCAATCGGTTGGCCATTGACTGGCGAAGTATTGGTGAAGTACTGACCTTTGACAGGCGCGACGAACTCGCCGCCGATGTAGTTACCGTA
>NZ_RCOB01000030.1:0-26915 GCF_004307665.1 Pseudomonas sp. Sample_16 | reverse complement strand
CCTTCGATCACCTCGCCGTCGCCGGGAATCATCTCCCCCGCTTCGACGCGCACCACATCGCCTTGGCGCAGGCTGGCGGCGGGCACCACCTGGAAGCTGCCATTGCTGGTTTTACGCCGGGCGCTCAAGCCTTCGCTGCCGGCCTTGAGGCTGTCGGCGCGAGCCTTGCCGCGACCTTCGGCCAGGGCCTCGGCAAAGTTGGCGAACAACACGGTGAACCACAGCCACACGGCAATTTGCGCAGCGACGAAGGTCGGCACCGCCGCGTCTGGAATGAAGCACAACACGGTGGTGAGGATCGCGGTCAGTTCGACCACCAACATCACTGGCGCACGTTGCAATTGCCGTGGGTCGAGCTTGACGAAGGCTTGCACCAGCGCCGGGCGCCAGAGGGCCGAGATCGCGGTTTTCGGTGCTTCGGCCGACTGGGTCGGTGATGCAGGTTTTGAAGCTGGAACATGCATATTCATGATGGATTCCTTAGAAGCCCATACTCAGGTGTTCAGCAATAGGCCCCAGTGCCAGGGTCGGCAGGAAGGTCAAACCACCCACCAGCAAAATGGTCACGGTCAACAGAGTCACGAACAGCGGGCCATGGGTCGGGAAACTGTTCTGGCCGATGGGTGCGGTTTTCTTCAGCGCCAGGCTGCCGGCCAATGCCAGCACCGGAAGGATGTAGCCGAAGCGACCGATCAACATGCCCAGGCCCAGGATCAGGTTGTGGAACGGGGTGTTGGCACCGAAGCCACCGAACGCCGAACCGTTGTTGGCACTGGCCGAGGTGTAGGCGTAGAGCAACTGACTGAAACCGTGGGCGCCGGGGTTGCTCACCGAGGCCACCGGACCTGGCAGGCTGGCGGCAATCGCGCCGAGCACCAGCACGCCGATCGGCATGACCATCAAGGTCACCACCAACAGCTGCACTTCCCTGGCTTGCAGTTTCTTGCCGAGGTATTCCGGGGTGCGACCAATCATCAGGCCGGCGAGGAACACCGCGATCAGCACGTTGAGCAACATGCCGTAGAGCCCGGCACCAACGCCGCCGAAGATCACTTCGCCGACCATCATGTTGACCAGCGCCACCATCCCGCTCAGCGGGTTGAGGCTGTCGTGCATGCCGTTGACCGAACCGTTCGATGCCGCGGTGGTGGTCACCGACCACAGCACGGTGGCGGTGGTGCCGAAGCGCGCTTCCTTGCCTTCCAGCGGCGCGGTCTGTTCGACGGCGACGTTGTTCAAGGTCGGGTTCGGTTGGTATTCCGCCCACATTGAAGTCGCGCCGCCGATCAGGAACAGCGCCAGCATGCAGGCGATGATCGCGCGGCTCTGACGCAGGTCCTTCACGTAATGCCCGAACGTGAACACCAGGGCGACCGGGATCAGAATGATCGAAGCCATCTCGAACAGGTTGCTCCACGCCGTCGGGTTCTCGAACGGATGCGCCGAGTTGACGCCGAAGAAGCCACCCCCGTTGGTGCCCAACTGCTTGATCGCAATCTGGCTGGCGGCCGGGCCGAGCGGGATCACTTGATCAACGCCCTGCATCGTCACCGCGTTCACGTATTGCGCGAAGGTTTGCGGCACGCCTTGCCACACCAGGTACAACGCCAGCAGCAGGCACAGCGGCAGCAAGCCGTAGAGCGTGGCGCGGGTCATGTCGACCCAGAAATTACCCAGCGATGCAGTGGACTTGCGACCGATGCCGCGGCACAGCGCAACCAGCACCGCCAGACCGGTGGCAGCACTCACGAAATTCTGCACGGTGAGGCCGACCATCTGGCTCAGGTAGCTCAGCGATGCTTCACCGCTGTAGGCCTGCCAGTTGGTGTTGGTCATGAAGCTGACGGCGGTGTTGAACGCCAGTGTCCACTCCTGGCCCGGCAGGTTCTGCGGGTTGAGTGGCAAGTGATCCTGAAACAGCAAAATCGCGAACAGCAGCAGGAAGCCCGCAAGGTTGAACGCCAGCAAGGCCAGGGTGTACTTCTGCCAGCTCTGCTCGGAATGCGGATCGACCCCGGCCAGGCGATAGCACCCGCGCTCCACCGGCCCGAGCACCGGCGTCAGCCACGTGCGCTGGCCTTCCATCACCTTGTAATAGAAGCGCCCCAGAAACGGCGCCGGAACCAATACCACCGCAAAAAACGCAAGGATCAGCCAATAGTCATAACTGTGCATAGCCGCTCCTAGTTCCGGTCCGCGCGCAACAGCGCAACCAACAGATAAATGAACAGCCCCACTGCCAACAGCAGTGACACTCCGTCCAGAACGCTCATGGAAGTTCTCCGTGTTACGGCGCATTGCCGCGTGTGGAGTCATTGTCGAGAGGGAGGGTGTAAAGGCGCGAGATCGAGGGTTAAGGCGGGGGATAAAGAATGTGTAAAGAGTGGGTTTATGCTGGGGTTACAATCGTATCTTGTCGACTTACCGAAAAAAGGCCTGGCCAACATGCGTATTCTCATCACTGGCGGCGCTGGCTTCATTGGTTCTGCCCTGGTTCGTCAGCTGATTCGACACACCGAACATGAAGTACTCAATCTGGACAAGCTGACCTACGCCGGCAATCTTGAATCGCTGACCAGCATTGCCAATGACACCCGCTACGAATTCGTCCACGCCGATATCAACGATCAAACGACCGTAAGCGCTGTGCTCGCACGTTTCCAGCCGCACGCGATCATGCACTTGGCAGCGGAGTCCCATGTTGATCGTTCTATCGACGGACCGTCCGCGTTCATACAAACGAACATCGTCGGCACTTACAGCCTGCTGGAAGCCGCCCGCGCTTATTGGCAAAGCCTCGCCGAGCCGCAAAGAAGTGCCTTCCGTTTCCATCACATTTCCACAGATGAGGTCTATGGCGACTTGCATGGCGTCGATGATCTGTTTACGGAAACGACACCCTACGCACCCAGCTCGCCCTACTCAGCCAGCAAAGCGGCGTCCGACCATCTGGTCCGCGCCTGGCATCGCACCTATGGCCTGCCGGTGTTGCTGTCCAACTGCTCGAACAATTACGGTCCTTTTCATTTCCCCGAAAAACTGATTCCACTGGTGATCCTCAATGCCTTGGCAGGCAAACCGCTGCCGGTGTACGGCAATGGCCAGCAAATTCGTGACTGGCTGTTCGTCGAAGATCATGCCCGGGCGCTGCTCAAAGTGGTGACTGCAGGCAAGGTCGGAGAGACTTACAACATCGGCGGGCACAACGAGCAAAAAAACATCGACGTGGTAAGCGGCATCTGCGCGCTGCTTGAAGAACTGGCTCCCCTGAAGCCTGAAGGCGTCGAGCATTACGCGGACCTGATTACCTTTGTGCAGGATCGTCCTGGCCACGATCTGCGCTACGCAATCGATGCCGGCAAAATCGAACGCGAGTTAGGCTGGGTGCCCGAAGAGACATTCGAAACCGGCCTGCGCAAAACCGTCCAATGGTATCTGGCTAATCTGCAGTGGTGCCGTCGTGTTCAGGATGGCAGCTATCAAGGCGAAAGGCTGGGCGCCATCAATCCACAGGAATTGCTCGCATGATGAAAGGCATCGTTTTGGCGGGCGGCTCGGGCACGCGCCTGCATCCGATTACGCTAGGCATATCCAAGCAGCTGTTGCCGGTTTATGACAAACCGATGATCTATTATCCGATTTCAGTGCTGATGCTGGCCGGCATCAGGGACATTCTTGTGATCTCTACTCCCCGGGATTTGCCTCAATACCGCAATCTGCATAGTGATGGCAGCCAATTGGGGGTCAACTTCAGCTATGCCGAGCAAGCGTCACCGGATGGCCTGGCCCAGGCATTTTTGATTGGCGAACAGTTCATCGGCGCAGATCCGGTGTGTCTGATCCTCGGCGACAACATCTTCCATGGCTCGTATTTTCACGAGCAGTTGCAAAAAGCGGCAAAACGCTCTTCTGGCGCCACCTTGTTCGGGTACCAGGTCAAAGACCCGGAGCGTTACGGCGTAATCGATTTCAACGACGAAGGCCATGCCCTGTCGATCGAAGAAAAGCCCAAACAACCGAAATCCAGCTACGCGGTCACCGGTCTGTATTTCTACGACAATGACGTGATCGAGATTGCCAAAGCGGTGAAACCTTCGGCTCGCGGCGAACTGGAAATCACAGACGTCAACAATGCCTATCTCAGGCGAGGCGATCTGCGCGTCGAGCGCTTGGGACGAGGCTTTGCGTGGCTCGATACCGGCACCCACGATAGCTTGCTTGAGGCTTCACAATATGTGCAGACCATTGAACATCGCCAGGGCCTGAAAATCGCCTGCCTTGAAGAGATCGCCTTCGACAATCACTGGATCAACCGTGAACAATTGCTGGAGCGTGCCGATTGCTTCGGCAAAACCGGCTATGGCCAATACCTCGCCAAGTTGGCAGAGAAAGAACAATGAACGGGGTTTATCGTGGAGTAAACGTCAGTACAAGCCCAGCAAAGGCTGACCTGTTGTCATGAAGTTTCTAATAAGCGGCCAACAGGGTCAGATCTCGCTTGAGTTACAGCGTCGACTGGGGGTTTTCGGCGAGTTGATCGTGCCAGGCCGCGATCAACTCGATCTGACCAAACCCGATCAAATTCGCCAAACGGTGCAGGATGTTCGGCCCGATCTGATCATCAATGCGGCGGCGTATACCTCGGTGGATCTGGCTGAAAACGAGCCGGAAACAGCCTATGCCATCAACGCGGTCGCCCCCGGTATCTTTGCCGAACAAGCGCTGGCGCTCGGTATCCCGCTGATTCACTACTCCACCGATTACGTATTCGACGGTACGAAAGTCGGCCCCTATGACGAAAACGACACGCCCAACCCGCTCGGGGTCTACGGCAAAAGCAAACTGGCGGGCGAACGGGCCATCACCGAGGTGCAATGCAAACACTTGATTCTGCGCAGCAGTTGGGTCTACTCGACCCATGGCCGCAACTTTTTGCTGACGATGCAACGCTTGCTGCAAGAGAAGGCAGAATTGGCAGTTGTCGCGGATCAGATTGGTGCGCCTACCTGGGCGGGGACAGTCGCCAATAGTACGCGGGCATTGATCGAACGCTGGCAATCGGGCGAACCCACTCCCTGGGGTACTTATCACCTGACTGCTCAGGGTAAAACATCCTGGTTCGGCTTCGCCGAGGCCATCGGTGAGGCGTTACGGCAGCAGGGAAAGCCGTGCGCGAACCTACTGCCTATCCCCTCCAGCGACTATCCAACCCCTGCCACCCGCCCAATCAACTCATGCCTGGATTGCAATCGCCTGCAACGGGACTGGGGTGTCAGCCAACCCGACTGGCAAACCGCGTTGCGCGAGTGTCTCGCCGAACAAAACTGAGCAAGAACCACGAACCGGCCGACCAGCATCGCAATCGGCTTACTTCATGCTGACGACGGATAATCTCGGGAGCCGCTGCACGCTGCTCCGACAAGGATGTGCGATGCCTACGCCACATCAGGCATAGAATGGAACCACTGCGAAAATGTATCGCTCAAAGTGTTATGCACGCCCGGTTGGCGAAACCTCGCCAACCAGCCTGCTTTCAAGGAGATTGCTATGCCCTGGTATGCCTGGTTGATTCTGGTGGTTGCCATCGGCTCGATCGTTGGCGGTTTGATGATGTTGCGTGACACCGCCAACAAGGTCGAGCTGACCGATGAACAACGTAAACGCGTGGCTGAACGCAACGCGGAAGCGGACGCCAAGGATGCGCAGGACCGCTAACAAACAACTGTGGCGAGGGAGCTTGCTCCCGCTGGGTCGCGCAGCGGCCCTTGAGGTCCCTCGCACATTTTTTTGCGCCCGCTGCGCGGTCGAGCGGGAGCAAGCTCCCTCGCCACGAAAGCGATTCTATTTTTCCCAATCGGCCTTGGCGATGTGCAAGCCATGCAAGCCTTTGTAGGCGGCACGCTCGGGCTGACTCCAGCCCTCCAGCAATGAATCCTCCAGGCGGTAAATTTCCACACCCAGCGGTCGGCAGACGCTCAATGGATCCTGCGCGTCCGGCCCCCACATCGCCAATGACAAATCCCCGCCCGGGCAAGTCGAGAGTGCGCACAGCAGATCGATTTCGGCAAAGAACTCCAGATAATCCCCCTTCTGCGCCGGACAGGCTTTCATGAAATACATGTCGTCGTGGTTCAGGCCCGTGCACTGGAAAATATTCAGCACATCATGCACATCGAATTCGGTCAGGCCGTGGGGCAATACCGCCCGGGTCAGGTTGGAGTGACAGTGATGATGGAAGTCTTCACCGGTGAGCATTTTGTTCACATAGGGATCACATCGAGTGCCGAGCAAATCATGCAGGCGACCGCCGTGTTCATCGATTCCATAGCCGGCCAGGCTGTCATCGGTGATGGTCACCAGCGGCCGCAGAAACGGCAGGTTCGACCACAGTCGGTCATGGGTGCTGACATGGGCGCCTTGCAGCTGTCGGGTACGTGACGCCCACAAACGTTCACGGGGATCGTGAGCGTTCCAGACGTTGAAATCGCCGACTTGCGGACCAACAGGCGTCGTGACCCTGAACACGTGTCCGGCCGGAACGTTCCAGGCGCGGCCAGTGCGAATCGGCACTTCGAAGGACTCAATCAGCGTGCGTGCATCCTTCGCATCGCGCACCCGTTCATAAAACGCCTTGTCCACCTGCAAAGCCGAGCCTTTGCTGACTTGATAGGCCGCCGGATAGTCTTTGTACATGCCATTCCCCTCGATCAGTGACGTTACGCTGCAGTCAGCGTAATCACTATTCGTGCCAGTTCTTCAACGCGTTCGAACCAAGATCAACGCATCTGCATGCTTTTTAGAAGTAGAAGTACAGTCACCATGTAATTTTCATTGGTTAATATGGCGACCTTGATGTGGAGATATCAGATGCGTTACTCGCATGACCATAAAGCCCAGACCCACCAACGCATCATCAAAGAAGCTTCGGAACGCTTTCGCCGCGACGGTATCGGCGCCACTGGCCTGCAACCGCTAATGAAGGCGCTGGGCCTGACTCACGGAGGCTTTTATTCGCACTTCAAGTCCAAGGACGAACTGGTGGAAAAGGCGCTGCAAGAAGCGGGCAAGCAAGTGGATGGGTTATGTGCCCAGATATTTGCCGAGGATCGCCCGCTGGAGGTGTTCATCAATACCTATTTGTCCGAATGGCATCAGACGTCACCCCATGAAGGCTGCCCGCTGCTGACCATGTCGTCGGAACTCGGCCTGCGCGGGCAACCGAGCCCCACTTCCGACGTGGTGCTCAATGCGCGACTTGAGCAGATACAGAACACGCTTGCCGGTGAAAACACGGTAGAGCGCAGCATCGTCATCATGTCGACACTGGTGGGTGCTTTGTTGCTATCGCGCAGTGTCGAGAATCCCGAGCTGGCCCAGCAGATTCTCGACGTCACGCGGACCCACTTGAACCAGTCCGAGACCTAACCGTTCCAGCGTTTGAACAACACGCTGGCATTCACGCCACCAAAGCCAAAGCCATTGGACAATGCGTACTCGATGATCATCGGCCGGGCTTGACCGTGAACAATGTCCACGCCCTGGGTAGCAGGGTCCGGGTTATCGAAATTCAGCGTCGCCGGTACAACCTGATCCCTGATCGCCAGCAATGTGAAGATCGCTTCAATCCCCCCCGCCGCACCGAGCAAATGCCCGGTTGCCGATTTGGTTGATGTCACCGCGATCTTGTTATCCGCGCCAAACAACGACTTGATCGCCGCCAACTCTCCGAGGTCGCCAACTGGCGTTGAGGTCGCGTGGGCATTCAGGTGCTGAACCTGCTCCGGCGAAATACCGGCCTGAGCCAATGCCAACGACATCGCACGACGCGCTCCGCTGCCATCTTCGGGGCCTGCAGTCAGGTGATAGGCATCGGCACTGGTGCCGTACCCGACCAACTCAGCCAGTGGCTTGGCGCCCCGGGCCAAGGCGTGTTCCAGCGACTCGATCACCAACAAACCCGAGCCCTCGCCCATGACAAAGCCATCGCGCCCACTGTCGAACGGCCGCGAAGCACGCTCCGGGGTGTCGTTGTAGCCACTGGACAGAGCGCGAGCCGCTGCAAATCCGGCAAGACTGACCCGGTCGATCGCGGCCTCGGCGCCGCCACACACGGCGATATCCGCCTCACCGGTACGAATCAATCGCGCCGCATCACCAATCGCCTGAACCCCGGCCGCACACGCCGTCACCGGTGCACCCAGCGGACCTTTGAAGCCGTGTTGAATCGACACATGCCCCGCCGCCAGATTGACCAGAAACGACGGAATGGTGAACGGCGACAAACGTCGCGGGCCACGACTGTCGGTGGTACGCACCGCATCGGCAATCGCGCCGAAACCACCTACGCCAGAACCGATAATGGTCGCGGTACGCTCCTGGGCGACGGCCGTCTGCGCTTGCCACCCGGCCTGTTCCAACGCCTGCCGCGCCGCTTCCATGGCAAACAGGATAAAGCGGTCCATCTTCTTCTGTTCTTTGGGCGGCGTCGCCAGATCCGGGTCGAACCCCGCTTCAGCATCGTCCGCCACAGTGGGCACCGAGCCGCCGACCTTCGCCGGCAGATCCGCAACCACCTCTTCCGGCAAGTTGCGCAACCCGGAACGCCCGGCCAACAGGCGAGACCATACCGCTTCAACCCCGCTACCCAACGGAGAAACCAGCCCCATCCCCGTAACAACCACTCGACGATTACTCATACCGCAAATACCTCATGCCGATTGATGGCGCTTCACTTGTAACGTGCAGCAGCCTGGCTTTTGGAAAGGTTCGGAGCCATGACCAGTCGTGCCGCGACAAAGGCATTCCACTCAGCGGCATCCGGCAACGAAGGAATAGTGACCAGCTCGCCCTGGTCCAGGCCCGACAACGACGCGTCGACCATTTCACCCGCTTCCATGACCATCTCTGCCGGAATCTGGGTCGCATCGATACCGGAGCGTTCCCAGATTTCGGTACGCGTCACACCCGGCAGCACGGCCTGGACCTTGACCCCGGTGCCATCAAGCTCGGCGTTCAAGGATTGAGTAAGGCTCAGCACATAAGCCTTGCTGGCACTGTAGGTCGCATTGAAACGCTCTGGGAACAGCGCCACCACCGATGCAATGTTGATAATGGTCCCGCGACCGGCCTTGGCAAAACTCGCCGCCGCCGCCGATGCCAAGCGAGTGACTGCTGTAACGTTCAGTTGAATCATTCGCTCCAACTGATCGGTGTCGGCATTGGCCAACAACCCATCCGCTGCCACGCCGGCATTGTTCAGCAACAAGCTGATGCTGGAGTCGCTGCGCAGACGCTGCTCAAGCTTGAGCACGTCATCCTTTTGCGTCAGATCCGCTTTCAGCACTTCCACCTGCACGCCAAATTCAGCACGCAACGCGTTCGCCGCTTCATCCAGCCGTTGCTGATCACGAGCGACCAACAACAAATCAAAACCACGCGCCGCCAGACGCTGCGCGTAGACCGCGCCGATGCCGGAAGAAGCGCCAGTGACGAGGGCCGTGCCTTGGGATTGAGTAGAGGTCATGACTATGCTCCAGGGAAATGCTTGAAGGGAAAGCCAAGCGCCTGAGGCTCAGGACGCTTCGACAGAAATCGCATTAATTATAGGCATAATTTAAATGGCATATGATAGCCATAATTTAAACGACGCCGACAAAAGGCAAAACCTCGCAGCATGCGCCAGAAAGAAAAGGGGCCGATCAATGACCGGCCCCTGGCGCTGACTTACAAGCTTAGTTCACCTCAAGCTTCTCGCGATTTTTATCCAGAATGGCTTTGCCGATTCCCTTCACCTCGAGCAACTCATCAATGGACGCGAAAGGCCCATTTGTTTCCCGATACGCAACAATCGCCTTGGCCTTGGCTTCTCCCACACCCGCCAACTCACGCTGCAAAGTCGGGGCATCGGCGGCATTGAGGTCGATCTTGACTGACTGCGTCGAAGAGGAAACCTCTTGCATCAACGGAGCGTTACTCGCTTGCGACTCCACGGCCGGCGCAGCAATAGTGGCGACAGAGGCGCTGGTGAGAAGGGCAAAAACCAGAGAAGAGAAATAGCCGGTACGCATAAATGAAGCTCCATGACATCGATTGGGAAAGCAGCTTTTCCGAAGCTGCCTTCCAAACTTAGGCGATGTATGGAGCGTGTCAAAAATGTGTTCGTTACGGAATGTGAAACAATGACGAGAATTAGCTATCGACTGTGCTCAAGACATCCATCGCCATACGCTTCTGGATTGATACCCGCGAATATTCATTCATGAATGCTTCGCGTATCACTGGTTCAAGACTCAGTTCAAATAATGCCTCTATCGCCCCTTCGACATCGCAGGGTTCAAAGACTGAAGCATTGGATATCTTGGTGTGAGTGAACCTGGCAGAGTATCCCGCCAATCCCGCAAGAATTGGCTTGCCCGTCGCGGCATACTCAAAAAGCTTTGAGGGAATGACCCGGCGAAATGACTTGAATGAGTTCAGGTGCAAAAACAGAACGTCGGCCTCCTGATAAAACTTGAGCAGGTCTTTGCGCTGAACAGGCGCGATAACCTCGACATTGGTAACGTCGCTGTTTTTCAGCGCTAATTGAAGGCGCTCCAATAAGCCACCAGCACCAATTACGCTGAAATGTGCCACACCCTCCAGCCGTTTGGCCAAAGCCGGAAGGATGAGATGAAGCCCCTGCCCTGCGCCGATATTGCCGGCGTATACGACCTTCAGTATTTTTCCGCTGTATGAATCGCCGTGTTTTCGTGGCAGTTTTTTGAAGAACAGTTCATCGACGCCGTTGGTATGGATCGAAAAACTATGCCTGGGGTAATGAGCCGAGAAGTAGCTCAGAAAACCAGGCGATATGAGATTGACCCGGGCAGCCTGGCCGATCGTCAAACGTTCGATTCTAGAGAATATCCAGGTTGCTATTTTTCCAAGCCGGCTAGGGAATAGTTCCGGCAAGGTGTCCACAAAAATATCGCGTATATCCAAGTAAAGCGGGGTCTTGGTAAGGAATCCGACGCAAGCCGCCAACGTTGCTGTCATCAGCCGCGAAGACGAAGCCACCACCAAATCGTAATCCTTTCCTTTTATTGCCTTGCTTACGCCCCGCGCATAAGACGCGAAAGCCCGGGCTTGGTCCAGAAGCCCGCTTTTATGAACAGGCAAAGCAATGCGCCGAATCGTCAGACGCGGACACTCTTGAAACTCTGCTGCAGCTGCGCCGAAAGAGTGATAACGATTAGGCTGCGTAGTGACGACGTCTACCCGTACGTTGGCGCAGGGCTCAGCCAGCAATGCCTTTACCAATGCTTCAACCCGAAACGAGCCAGCGGCGAGATCCGGAGGATAATAGAAGCTCAGAATAAGCACGCGAATGGTCATTATCGAGTAACTACCCTGGCCGATTCAGCGGGCAGAACCCGATTATAAAGATCAATCAGCAATGCCTGCTGGTCTTCCCAGTTCAAACTCATCGAAGCACTCCTGGCGTTATTCGCCAACCTCAAGCGAAGATTTGAATCGCGCACCAGCACCTTCAACGCATCCGCCAACATTTGATCGTCGCCTTCTCGAACCAGCAAACCAACGTCATGAGCACGAACAATTCGACGGATCTCCGGAAAATCGGTCGCGACTACGGGTAATCCGGCGATCAGATACTCGAACAGTTTATTGGAGTCCGTCGTGAAATGATTCAGGCAGGTATTTTCGATTGGCTGGACACCAATATCCGCCGAGGCCGTGTAGTCGGGCAGATCTGCCAATGAAACGGTTGGGATGAAATGCACCCGATCAGTCAGCGCCAGTTCCTGACTCAGCGATATCAAGGGCTGCGTCAGACGCCCACCGCCGATGAATACAAAGTAAGCTTCAGGCACTCGTGCAACGAGCCTCACCAGCCGTTCCAATCCGCGACCTTGTTGCAAACCTCCTTGATAAAGAATGATTGGCCACGTTTCGGTCAGACCCAGTTGTTCGCGAATACGTTGTGAAGACTGGGTGAATGTCAATCGTGGTCGATTCTGCAGTACCACCGGGCGAGATATCCCATATGCACGGGAAAAAAACTTCGCTCGCGCGTCGGTCGTCGTGATCGTCCCCTGAACCCGTGGCATCAGCAACTTCTCTACCACACCGACCAACCGCCGAAAGCTGTCGTATCCCTCACGGCTGGTACTGATTTCGTGAGCGTCGTAGATCACCCTGGCACCGCTGATCTTGGCCGCAAACCAGGCAGTGGGCAACGTATTTACATCATGTGCGTGGACCACATCAGCACGGTGCATGGCAATGCGGGCAGCCAGTACGCCGTGAGTCCACATGCGTGCGGCGATGCGTAGCACTTGCCTCGCGGGGCTTAAACGGCCGATAGATGCGTTACCGCCCACCTGCCCGGAACTTGTCTTGGCTTTGCGCAGTTTCCAGAACGGACTACGGGCAACACGCGAAACCTTTATTCCACCCTCCAGAATTTCGTGCTCCAGCGTTACACCGGGAGTATGCAAGGCGAATACCGTGACATCATACCCAGCCCCCTGAAGTGTTTGCGCTTCTTTGAGCACACGGGCGTCGTTACGAAATTCGTTCCAGACGATCATTGCAATGCGCGACATGGGCGAATTCCTTTTACAGGGCGTCAGTAGTTTCAAGCGATTCATAATATTCAAGAAGATCAGGCAAAAGCGCGAAGGCGTCTTCATAGTTACCGCGTGAACACAGACGCTCAAACGCGTAAGCCAAGGCTGAAACCATAATTGCAGCACTCTGAACGTCTTTTAAACTTTCGCGAGAGGCTCGAGCGCTTTCAATGGCCAGTAAAAATTTAGGTCTGTCAATAATAAGCCAGTTCGCACCAACCGGCTCAATTTTCCAATTTGGCCAATGACTTACGAATGCCTCTGCGGTTTCAGACAAAATTAACGTGTTGGGGCTGACATCCGCACAAACCAACTGCCTTGGGAGCCCTTCAAGAAGCGAAATTATTCCAGCATAACGATGCTGAAACTCTTGCAGGACTGCGGAATTCTCCCTTGAAACGACTAACGATAAATTGGAAATCAATTCATTTGTCAGGCGTTGCTCAAGGTAAAGATGCGAACGCCCGAACTGTTGAACTAATGTCTCAACGGGTTCAAGGGACATTAATTTTTGCGCTATAGAAACCAGGCCGGGCCCCTGTTCCCGTAGTGTGACCTTGCGTACTTTGTCAAATTCGAACACATGGCAACTATATCCACGCACATTCCTTGAGCCTAAAAATTGAGGAACTGGAATCAGCGGCTCGGATTGCAAGAGTAAACTTTCACGCATCGCGAGAAACTCTGCAGGCGCGTCGTATAATTTAAACAGAAAGGTTTTCTGGTTTCCATTTTCACTCGTAAAACACGATTCAAATGAATATATGTTGGGTTGACCGATTTGACTCCACGTACTGGATAGATACTTTTTGTACGGGGACGATAGATCCTCCATCACTGCAGTCATCCATTCCTCCCTGAAATCTTCATTTAGAAGGGACTTTATTTCAGCCGTATAAGCTGAATCCGTGACCACGAGCGGCTTGTCGTGAAAAAACATTGCGTTGATCTGCCGATATTGCAACCGCAGCGAAGTGACATCCTGAATCATGGTGGCCAATCTTGATAGGCCTTGACGTACAAGCAATAGAGCAATGAGCGCTGGGAAAATTTTCGGCGGTGTAAAGAAAAGATAGTCTGCCACCATGCAAAAAAAAGTCACCAGAAAACCAACAGACGACAAGGTATTCAATACTTCAACATGGCTCTGTTGAATAAGCCGTCTTATCTTTGGAAAACGATCATATAGCGCTACCGTGGTCGCGCCAACGACGACGCAATAAACCAACAAGACTGATATAAGTAAAGGGTAGATAAAAACCAGGATTGATACAGCAATGAATACGAACGTGCCTGCGGCCAGCCCACGCGTATATTTGGAATAAACTTGTGTCGCTATTTTTCGCTGGTTGTCGAACAACTTCAATTTAGCGCTGTTTTTTAAAAGCTGATCCGCCCCTTTTCGGGAAAAATAGGCGATGATGAAATTCGACACAATATAAAGGCAGTAACATATAACCGCGAGCAAGCTGAACGCTATAATAAGATGCGTCTTCTTCAAGCTCTGCAGGTACATGGGAAAGTAATGTGGCACTTTTTCAGCGCCCAAAAGTATCAGAACCTTCAATGGCAAAAAAAAGGTGAGTAGCAGTAATACTTGCGAGAAAAAATGCGCCGCCTGAAGAGTCAAACTTGTAAATGGAACAACCTTTAAGAATTTCCCACCCAGCGAAAAGCACCACCCCATAGTCACTCTTATGAGATCCAGTAGACCAGTCATCACTTATAACCTATCAGGGTTGAAACACGCCGCATAATATTTCCACATTTCGCCAGGTAAGAAATTATTGGAAACTCTAAATTTCCCAATAAATGGAAACATGGGCCCCGGAGGTTACTGATCCTTTGGGCTGAGTATAAATACTGCCTACTACCGGGCGATCCTGCTTATAGTAGTGAACCTTATACATTCCGTCCGAGCTATTAATTACTTTTCGACGATACCCAAGACGTTTGAACTCCTTCGAAATCGCTTCCTCAGCTTCTTTCGGACTATCATCGACCAAGACATTATTAACTTTTAGCGTTCCTTCACTGCTGGACTTGCTGTATTCCTTAACCAACGCACCTTTGACGCTCAGTTTTGCGCCATCATCCAGCAACACTTGAACTGATTTGCCGTCTTGATCACATGCAGCGAGCATAAAGGCCGCCGCCAAAACCACAATTTTATGCTTCATACTATTATCTCAGAAAGTTAATACAGACACAGTTTTATCGAATTAATATCACAGTTGTCACATCTTACCAGCTATGCTCCCCTTACGACTTAAGGCCTATATCACCAAGCTGGCCAGCCAGCGCAACGAGTTGCCTTATATAACTTGCACTCTGGCTTTGCTCTGAGCCAAAACAATAACTATCAAATTTTTCAGCCGATGAAAGCTCGATGATCCGTTCCAGTGAAATCTTTCGCCAATAATCGGAAGACTGCCAGTGCTTCATTGTAAAACTAACCAAGTACAACGCAACACTTTGCGTCAACAGGCTCAGTAAACATGCGAAAGTATCTTCATGTTTTGAGAAGTACGTAATATCACTGCTCAGAAACCGAGCATGCTCGAAGATGCAGTGATGCAGCCTTATCATGAAGCGTCTATCAAACTTGTGACTGACTCCACAATTCCACAGCATTAAAAGGGATAGAAGCCGCTCACCTGCGACCTGGCTCTGCCAGATAATATGATCTTTTTCAGACCGTTGTTTGAAGCTGTGATTAAGCCAGTCATTTACAAACTCTCGTGCCGACATAACGGCCGAAAAATCATTGGTATCTATTGCGTGCAACATCAATATGGTTGCATGGTGAAACGAGTGCCAGGAAACAAGATGCTTCTGAGAACCAACGTTTTCTGGCAAACGCGTCATGGGTGACCAGGGTAAAGAAACTCCTTCATCCAGAAGGCATGTACCCTTATCAAAGAAGCTTTTTGTTTGTAGCGTAGCGTGTGGAAACCTTGCAGATAAGTACTCGTACAATCTTTCACCAAGCGCAGGCAGCGTTGATAATAAAGGCGAGTATTCGCGTTCGCAGCCTTGCTTTTGCAAATACTCTAAAGCTGAAAATGGCTTCTCACTCCAAACCGAAATACTTTCTACTTTAAGAGCTGCGCCGTTTGGAGAAGGTGCACCTCTCAGGTAGATTCTAATTTCAGATATGCAGCCACTTTGCAAATTGCCAGACTTATTGTGAATTTCAAACAACACATCAGAATGTGCAAATGTAAAACACACCCAGCGTTCGGTTTTGGGGTTAAAGCTTGTGACACCAATAAACTTTGGGCCTTCGCCATATCCTAGCGATACGGAGCCAAGTGAATCCCATCCTGACAGTTTCATTCTAACGCTGAGACCATTTGCAGATAAAGGTTCAGGCAATGCAAAGCGAATTTGATAATTAGATTCCGGACCTGAAAAGGTAAATTTCATCCCATCTTCTATTCGAGTTGATGACGCATTACCTTTGAATCGTTTTTGGTCAAACGGAATCGTGCCTACGAAAGAGGCGCTATTGCTGAACAAAACTGCAGTATCCAGTTCCCGATCCGGATGTATAGCACCGGCGGCCTTCAAGCCTGACCTAAGCATCGAACCTTTATTCGGAAGATAACTCGACAACTTATCCAACAAAAACAAATAAAAATCATCAACATAGTGAAAGGGACTCAATCCCCACCGATGTTCTTCATTGCCATATACCAATTCTACTGGAGGTTGTAGAAATTGATTTGGTGCCAAATCACGCCCCATCCGCTCATAAAGGCGCAATAGGAACATATTCGATTCGCGAATATACGCGGGATTGAAAGCCGAACCGAAATCCCTACCGCTTTTTGTTTTGGCGCTCCATAGAGTACGATTCACAACAACCTTCGAGAGATTACCAGCCGCGCTCATTAGGCTAACAAATCGTTCCCATCCCGTTTCCCAAAGAGCAAAATACTCTTCAGACCCCGAAAGTATCAATCTGCCAGGTTCATTTTCCTCATCGAATCCTGCACTTCGCAACTCGTTTGAAACCGTGAAAATGCCCCCGCTACCAGCGGAGAAGACATTAAATCTTTCATCAATCAGGTCGATGAGGAAGATATCAAATCTTAACTCATCGATCTTATCCAACAGCGTTTTTTCGAGATCCGCCTTGATGATCGCCGCTTGGAATTTCGAGCTCAGGTTAGCGCTATACACATCAACAGTAGGCGGTAAAGTAAAGGCGCTGGCAAACGAGCTGCGAGCATAGTAGGCCGTTAAATCAAATGCGTGATTCACGTCGTAGTTGAGGATATCCCTACTTACGCAACTCCCAAAAATGACGATTCTCACAACGCCCTTTGTTGCAACCTCGTCTTCCTCGCCGGTGAAAGTTCCTTCAATCACTGGTCACACTCATTGATAACGCTCAACTCGCGACCAACGGTTTTAAGAATAGACGTCTGGTTCTCAACGCGGGCGCGAGCAGCTTTAGACATCGTTGTAAATAGTTGAGGTTGTTCGACAATCTGCGCAATACCGGCAGCCATCGCCAGGTGGTCCTCTCCCGGAGCCAGGACGCCGCAATTTTCATCCATGAATTCCGGGATAGCTGCGATAGCGTTGGTCACAGGGATCAGGCCCGACGACATGGCTTCGTCTCGAGAAACGCCCTGAGTATCCATGCGGCTGGGGCATAGGAACAAGCCGTAATCCTTATGGAGCTTTGCAATATCGGATTGCTTTAGATAGCCGCGTTCGATTCTTACGTTTCGATATTGTTTGAGCGGAGCAAGGGTTTCTTCAAATAGCGGTCCATCGCCTACCATCAGGAACTCCAGTTCGTTAAACCAGGGCTTGAGGGCTAGAGATTGAATGGCTTTGACGCTGAGGTCATTTGCGTAAGTGTGCGAGGCATACGGCCTTATCGACAAAATTTTCTTGCGCTGCTCAGACGATTTTTCCTGATAGGAAAAGAGCTCAGTGTTGATTGGATTATGAATAATTTCGTATTGGTTTGCGGGCAGGCGGAATCCCAGATCTTCCATCACCTCTTCAGCGAAGTAATGAGAAACGAATACCAACTTGAGGTTGAGCGGCATCGGTTGCAGCAGATTACGCCAGAAGCCCAGGCGTTTTTCGCTTTCGAGCTTGGCGAGTTGCAATTGGTCTTCGGTGCTGTAGTTGTATTCACGACGCCACCACGGCTGGATTTCAGCGCCGTGAACCCATACGACCACCTTCGTGGTATGGAGGTGCTGACTCAGGACATGCCACATTTCAGCGTCGAGGAAATGCACCAGAACGGACTTGTATTGGCCCTTTTCCAGCATCTTTGCCAAGGTCGACTGTGAACCTGTCACCACGTTGACGTTTTCAAACTCGTGGTAGCTGACCGATTCATTCTTGCGCAGACGGAACACGTCGACGTCGAGCCCGTGCTGCTGGTAAGCGCGGACGCGGGTGTGAACGAAACCATTTCGATACAGATCGTCGTATGAGGGATAGTGATTAGTGACTAGCAAGTGATCAGCTTTCGCCAACATATCTGAAGGCTGAAGATCACGGTGTCCCAGTACGAGCGCCTTGATTTCAGCCTGACCACTGGCGTAAACGCGCACACCCAGGCGGATAAAGTCCGCTTCAGGTGGAATATCGGAAGTATGGTTGCGATTCGCGTGCTGCATGACGTGGCTGATGCGCTGCTTTTGCGCATCGAGAAACAGCACCACCAATTGCACGTTCAGACCGGGTGTAACGTCGAGGTAGAGCTTGAGCTGCTGGTCCTGCACGAATTGAGCGATACTCAGGTCCTGCTGCGCATAAACGTATTCGTGCTTGCCATCCGCAAGATCCGAAGCGAAATGCCAAGCGTCAAAATCTACGTTCGCCTGCAATAACTTGCTGCGAACCGGCCCAAACATTTCGGCGAGACCGCGGCCAGTGATTTCGGGTGCGATATGCTCCTCGATTATCGGCTCGATAGCTTCGGCACGCGCCTGCAGTTCCTGGATGCTAAGACCAGTATCCAGTTTGAGGTCGTCAACGACGTCGCCAAGATTGGCATCACAGAGGCCCGCCGCATTTCTGCAATAATTGAAAGGGTCGATGCCAAGAGTCTGTTCGTGACAATATCGACGTTCGGACAAGGACAGAGCCCATTCACTCAGCAACTCATCAGCCTGCAAATAGGTGCTGATAATGGAGCTTCGGGCCGCCGCTTCAGCCGCTAAACGATACTGTTGATCATTATTCTTAAGCTGTATTGCGCCGGCTACGTTCTCATAAAACGTGCATTTGCCGATCACTTTGGCTTGGCTATAACGGGTCGCAAGCACAAGGTCCAACAGGTAGTTGGGACCGTAGTAGTCTTGGGAAACCATACCTGCCAGCAACGGCGCATCGCCTACGATCTCTTCCAGGCGCATTTTCCCAGCGTCTTCCAACGTCAACAGCGACAGACGCGAATCATTCACTTCGCCGATGTCAGCCAGCGAGTCGCGCACGACAATAGTCATCCGAAGATTGGCGTGGCTTTGGCGCTGTAAATGTCCGACCAATGCTGTGAGCTCAGCCTTATTGGCAGCAATGGCGACCACGCAGACTTCGGGCAATGCATCAGACGGAGCCTTGTTCAACACTTTGGTCATCACATAAGCCAGGCGCTGAGCATAGGTGTGCTCTTGCATGACTTTCCGCAAGGCCGCCAATCGTAGTTTGCTGCTGTTAATCTCATCGCCAGCCAAGGTCTCGAGACGGCGCACCATCTCGACCCCGTCGTCCGTGGTCACAACGAGGTCACCGAACAACAAGCGCACACCGCGAGAGAAGTTGCTCACGGTAATGGTGTTACAGCCGAGCAATTCAAATACGCGACGGGCAAACATTGTTTGCGATTGTTTTATTGAATTGAGGTTGATCGCGTAGCGATAGCCTTTGTAGGCGGTATCGATCTGATCAAAGCTCAGAGTGCCGACGATGTAGGGTTGGTATTCGGCAGGGAACTGGTAGTTGGCATCGTCCTTGCCAAAATTTCGGTCGAATATTTCCAGCGGCCGGAATTTCGGTAGCGCCTGAACGAAGTTACCCAGGTCACGGGTGCGCTCGGGGTAGCGAGCGTAGTAAGCACCTGCGAAGCAAAACGCATCTTTGCGCTCGTATAACTCGATCGGGTTATGCACCGCCGGCTGGCAAGCGAACGGCAGCAAGTAAACACGCTCGTGGCCCAAGGCGCCTTTGTAGCGGTGAATACAATCGATGTCGGTGGTGAATACGAAATCGAACTGTTTTGCAGTGGTCAAGAATGTTTCGAAGTGGACCGGGTCTTCCTTGTTCCAGAAAACGCTAGGAACGTTACGCTCCGCACACCATGCCAGGATGCTCTGCAGCTCTTGGGCGTTATGACCGATCTTGCTGCCCCACAAATCATCCTTGCCACGCCAGGCCGACTCGATAAACAACAGGTCGGGCTGGAACTCGACAAGTTCGGATTGCCAGTTCTCAGGCGTGAGCTGCAGGAGGTTGCATTCATACCGGTACGAGCCATAAGTGAACTCGTCCATGACACAGGCAACTTTCAAGTTGCTTCTGGACGGGTCGGCCTGATTAATCAATGTGCTACGGATTCGTTCAGATTTCTCAACGACCGCAGGTGGCGAATGGGGCTGCGCGGATACCTGAAGCAGCGCGACAGGCTCTGCCAATGCGTTGTCGACGCCAATGCGTTTCTGGGCAGTTTGTTTGCGTTGCTTGGCAGCCTTGCGATACAGATTGAACAGCGCAGTCGGCAGGCGCACTAGGCCACTCAAGGAACTGGCGTTGGATTTGATCTGATAGCCCAACTGGTAGGTCATGCTGGACCGTGTCTTGATCAAGCGTTGTTCAGCCAGGTGGCGCTGAGTGTTCGCGCGTTCAAGATTTTCGTTGAGCTCGTCGATTTTTCTTTGCTGTGCAGCGGTCTTTTCCAGCAATTCGTTGAAGTTTTGTTTCAGATGCGGGATCTGCTTGCCCGTGACCTCTCGATACTTCTGATTGGCCGTTTCCAGCCAGCCTTTGGAGGCACTCAATTCACGCTCAAGTTGCTCGCGAATGTCCTGCCACTGCGCCTGGGTCGTGCACAGCAACTGCTCGGCAGCCTGGTGGCTCGCTTTCTCGTGAAACAGTTGTTCTGACAGTAACTCGCGTTCCTGCGCAGCCTGCTGCTGCAGATCGTTGACCTGAACTTCCAACGTTTGACGGGCAGCCCGCTCATTATCAAGTTGCCCAAGAGTTTCCTGGCACTGCTCCTGGACGGTGCTCAACAACCGTTCGGTAGCCTGATGACTTGTTTTCTCCCGCAGCAGTTGTTCTGCCAACAACCCGCATTCTTGTTCAAACTGAGACTGCGCTGCATTGAATTGGATTTCCAGCGCCTGCCTGGCAGCGCGCGCTTCATCAAGCTGAGCGCTGACCATCAAAGATTGATCAGCCCTCGCCTGTTGGTCTTGTTCAAGTTGAGCCAACAGCGCGCACTTTTCCTGTTCCAGGCTGGCGAGCATGATTTCATGTTGATGCTTGAGCGCTTCGGCCTGCCGCTCACTCTCGCGCATTCCAGCGTTCAGAACATTGAGCTCGTTGATTTGCAACTTCAACGTGTGGATCTGCTCTGTTGCTGCCCGGTATTTCGTGTTGGCCTCGTCAAGGCGCTGCTTGGCGTCACCCAGTTCCACCACAGTTTTCTCATGCACGACCAAGGCTTTTTTCAGCTCGGCGACTTTCTGCACTTCGGGTTTAAGCAAAGCAATTTGTTCGGTGGCGGCGCGGTACTTATTGTTGGCCTCCTCCAGGCGCTGTCTGGCACCCGACAGGCTGGTGTTCAAGTTTCGCTCTACCGATTCAAACGCTTTCTCCAGCCCCTGGATCTGTTCGATGTTCAGATTCAAGTCCGATACAACACCCCCCTCTTCGCCTTTCTGCGCCACCATCCCAAGCCATTTGCCCAGCACTTTGACTTCGAGGACGCGCAAATGCTTGCTCAACATCCGGTATGGAGCGAGCAAATAGAATGTGTGTTTGTGATCGATGAAATCATTGACGCCAAATGGAACGGTAATAACCAGCCGGCCACCGGGTTTGAGAAGCGACGCCGCTTTCTCAACGAACATTTCAGGGCGCACCAGATGCTCCAGCACTTCACTGATCACAATGGTGTCTGGTTCGGTGGCGGTGATATCCAGTGACAGAAAGTCAGCATTCACGTAAGTGATCTTCTGCTGGACGTGAGTCGGCTCGGCTTGCAGATAGTCCTGCGCCTCCGCAATAGCCTGCGGGCTGGTATCGACACCTGTCACCGAGCAACCTTCGCGAGCCAGCAAAAGCGGGACTATGCCCTGCGAACACCCGACATCAAGAACTTGCTTGCCTGATACCTGGGCACATATCCAATGGATACGCGCCTGGGTTTCTCGCATGAAATGCTCACCCAGCTTTCCGTAGTAAGCCTCCATGACCCGGTCATGAATGTCGGCCAGAGGCGCCGGAGCATCCGTTTGCGGAGCCAGTTCGACCAGCTGAGTGTTACTCATCATCAATTCTCTTTTCAGGCTGCGAATACGCCGGCGGCATCAATTACAACGGCGCTATCACGCAATATGGCGATCTTTTTGAATTCACGATGCTTAACCAGCAAGACGTGAATATGAGAGCTGTCAGTGGCGTATTCGGTATCAACGAGTTGGTGTTGGGCGAGATCGGAAGGCAGCTTCTCGATATTCGGCTCGACCAACAACAACTCGACACCCAACTCCTCACCCAACTGGCGAGCGATATGCAATGAGGGGCTTTCACGCAAATCGTCGATATCGGGTTTGAAGGCCAAACCGTAACAGGCGACCCGAACTTGACGAGCGGAGAGATCGGGGTGCTTCAACAAAAAATCAGCCAACGCCAGCTTCACTTGCTGGATGACCCACTGCGGCTTGCTATCGTTGACTTCACGTGCGGACCGAATCAGGCGTGCCAGGTCAGGCGTACGGCTGACAATGAACCACGGATCTACCGCGATGCAGTGACCACCAACGCCCGGACCAGGTTGCAGGATGTTCACTCGGGGATGGTGATTGGCGAGGCGAATGAGCTCCCAAGTGTTGATATCAAGCTTTTCGCAGATCATCGACAGTTCATTTGCAAACGCAATGTTGACGTCGCGAAAACTGTTTTCGGTCAGCTTGCACATCTCGGCAGTGCGGGTATCGGTGATGATGCATTCACCCTCGACAAAACAGCTGTATAGCCGCACCGCGGCGGCCGAGCACTTGGGTGTCATGCCACCGATGATTCGATCGTTCTCGACCAGCTCTCGCAAGACGTGCCCAGGTAGGACTCGTTCAGGGCAGTGCGCGATTCGGATATCGGAGTCTTCGCCATGGGTGCTTGGAAATGTGAGATCAGGGCGAGCCTCAGCTAACCAGGCCTCCATCTGTTCAGTCGCGCCAACCGGAGATGTGGATTCTAGAATGACCAAGTCATTTTTTTTCAACACTGATGCAATGGATTTGCTCGCCGCCTCAATATAAGTGAGATCCGGTTCGTGCTGTTCTTTGAATGGAGTAGGTACTGCAATCAGAAATGCATCAGCAGGAGCAGGCGTCATCGAGGCACGCAGATAGCCTTCGGTCACAGCTGCATGAACAACCATGTCCAACTCAGGCTCAACGATGTGAATCTCTCCCCGATTGATGGCATCCACCGCTGTTGGGTTGACGTCGACACCAATTACTTTTTTGCGTCGGGAAGCGAAAACGGCGGCGGTAGGTAATCCGATGTAACCGAGGCCAATAACTGAAACCGTTTCAAAACTCATGCTGCCGCCTCAATAGATGCATTCTTCCAGCTCACCAATGCCTCACTAATGTTGGCGCAGGCTGTTCCATCCCCGTAAGGGTTATGGGCATAACTCATTGCTTTATATATGTCCTCGTCAGTCAGCAGCTCACTCAGATGATTAACGATGGATTCGACTTCAGTACCGACCAGTTTGACTGTGCCAGCCTCGACAGCTTCCGGACGCTCAGTAGTGTCCCGCATCACCAGCACAGGTTTACCGAGCGCAGGTGCCTCTTCCTGGATGCCCCCGGAATCGGTGAGGATGATGTGAGAGCGGGTCATCAGATAAACAAATGGAAGATAATCCTGCGGTTCAATCAAGTGCACATTGCTCACACCAGACAGCATGCGCTGGACAGGCTCACGTACGTTGGGATTTAGGTGAACGGGATAGACGAACTCGACCTGTGGGAATCTCTCGGCGGTCTCTAGTAGTGCATAGCATATGCGCTCGAAACCTCCACCGAAGTTCTCCCGGCGGTGCCCGGTCACAAGAACCATTCGATTGCCCTCGGGCAGGAATGAAAACTTGTCCTTGAACTGGGAGAGCAGAATGGATTCAGGCGCGTTCAGTTTCTTCACCACTTCCAGCAGCGCATCCACGACGGTATTCCCGGTTACATGAATAGCCTTGCAAGCAATGCCTTCACTGATCAGGTTCTGCCGCGACGTAGGCGTAGGCGCGAAGTGCAACGTAGCAAGACTGCCCGTAAGTCGGCGGTTGCCTTCTTCGGGCCATGGTGAGTACAGATTATTGGTGCGCAAACCCGCTTCGACGTGTGCGATCGGAATTTGTTGGTAATACGCCGCAAGAGTCGCGGCGAATGTTGTTGCGGTATCTCCATGAACCAGAATTACATCCGGTTTGAAGTCCTCGAAAACAGGCTTTAGCCCCTGGATAATGGCCGACGTCACATCTGTCAAGTCCTGACCAGGCTTCATGATGTTTAAGTCGTATTCGGGTACCAGCTCGAACAAATTGAGGACCTGGTCTAGCATCTCCCGATGCTGGGCAGTCACACAGACTCTCGAATCGAACCGATTATCTTCAGAGAGCCGCAGCAATAGCGGCGCCATCTTGATAGCTTCGGGGCGGGTTCCAAAAATCGACAAAGTCTTGATCGTCACAAAATCCACTACCTCTACAAATACGACGTTGACCTAGTTTGGGTCGCTCACGTGGCGCAATCATCAAATCCAAGGAATGGCGATGCACGGAGCCAACAGAGGTGGCCAGAAATGAACAAGGGTCATATAAGAGTAGAGGCGGGGGGGTTCACGCATGGCATTCCATCGCCGACTATCCACATTCCGTGCAAAGCTAGTGCAGAGAAGATGAAAAAACATTCATCTTCTATCGCAGGGCGCGCAGAATACTATAAGGATGGCTGATTGACACCCTGAATTGGCGGTTTTGTAACAGCGTTTTCTTGAAAAGGTTCAAAAAAAACTGAATTTTTTTGATGACTTTAGGCCAGCCAGTAAAGCTGGTTGACTGTGGGACATAACAGAAAGTCATGTAGGAGGCGTCCCACGGGCGCTAGTGTCTCTCCAAACGCTTTCAGCTTTGCAACGCTGACGCCTATCAAGGAGTGAAAAAACTGTTCTATCGCATGCCCGGAGTTCTATTTCTAAATGTAAAAACCTTCAAAAAATAATCTGAAACGTGTGTGGCTGGGCGACTGAACGGATGACGCTGGCGTGTCGGCAAGAGTGTCGCAGCCTACATCCACACTTCAACGGAGCTTGCGACGGGGTCACTCGAGCGACATCGTTTGAGGAAGCAGCTTTCCGAAGCAGCCTCCTAAACTTGGTAGCGCTAAAGTTTCGCCTTCACTGGAGATGTAGCAGTCATGTCTCGAGACGGCGCTGCTGATAGATCCAGTCAACGATATCGCCGTCGGGGGTGTAGCCACTGACGGTCGCACGCAACAACTGGCGCACCAGAACGTAATCATCCCGCTCGACCGCATTCAACAGTTCCGCCAAACGCACTTTCAAAAGATCCCATGGAAGATGATCCTCACTGGCGCTCATAATCATCGGGTGTTGAGTTGCTGACACGTTATCGCCAATCAATAGCTCCTCATACAGCTTCTCGCCGGGACGCAAGCCAGTGAATTCGATCGAAATGTCGCCTTGCAGGTTCTTTTCGGAGCGCACGCTCAAACCGGACAGGTGAATCATCTTCTCCGCCAGTTCAACGATCTTCACCGGCTCGCCCATGTCGAGCACAAACACATCACCGCCCTGCCCCATGGATCCGGCCTGAATCACCAACTGCGCCGCTTCGGGAATGGTCATGAAATAACGGGTTATTTTCGGGTGAGTCACCGTCAACGGCCCGCCGGACCTGATTTGGCTGTGGAACAACGGAATCACAGAACCGGAAGATCCCAGCACATTACCGAACCGAACCATCGTGAAGCGCGTCTTGTTGACCCGCGACACATTGGCCTTGTCACCAAACAACACCGGCGCAATTTCGCGACTCAAGGCCTGGAGCGTCAACTCAGCCAGGCGCTTGGTGCTGCCCATCACATTCGTCGGGCGAACCGCCTTGTCGGTCGAGATCAATACAAAGTTGGAAACGCCTGCCTGCAAAGCAGCTTGGGCAGTGTTGAGCGTACCCATCACATTGTTGAGCACCCCTTCTGCGATGTTGTGCTCGACCATCGGAACATGCTTGTAAGCCGCGGCATGATAGACCGTGTCCACGCCCCAGGTCTTCATGACATCCAGCAGTTTATGGGGATGCCGGATAGAGCCGAGAATCGGCAATAGCTGAACGGGCGCCGACTCTCGACAACCGCGCTGCTCCAGTTCCGACAAGATGCTGTAGAGGTTGAATTCACTGTGATCAAACAGCAAAAGAGTTGTGGGACGCAGGTTAAAAATCTGTCTACACAGTTCTGCACCGATCGACCCACCAGCACCAGTCACCATGACTGTCTTGCCTTTGATACATCGCTCCAGCAAATCCGGCTGCGCCGGCACCGAATCGCGCCCGAGCAAGTCGGCAATATCAACTTCCTGGATGTCGTCGACCTTCACCCGGCCACTGGCCAGATCGGTAAAATTGGGAACGCTTCGAATGTGCAGCGGAAAACGCTCAAGGAACGTCAGGATTTCCCTACGCCGTGCACGGGTCGAGGAAGGCAGTGCCAGAAGAATTTCCTTGGCGCCCGACTCATCAATCATCTGCTGAATGTGCTTGGGCTTGTAGACCTGAAGGCCGGCAATCACGCGATCCGCGATGCTTGGATCATCATCGATAAACGCTACAGGGCGCATGACGCGCCCCATGCGCAGCGCGGCAACGAGCTGGTTACCGGCCACACCGGCGCCGTAAATGGCAACTTTGGTGAGGCCGTCGTCGCGGTTGGTGAAGGGTATGTGCTGGGCACCGGCGAACCAGTCCCCCATAAAATAATGCCGCATGCACAGGCGAAG
>NZ_RCOB01000126.1:0-26941 GCF_004307665.1 Pseudomonas sp. Sample_16 | reverse complement strand
CCGCCACCGCCGCCACTACCACCATCTCTTGCCTGAGCGCTTGATACCCCGGAAAAGCTGTCCGGGATCAGTACGGTAGACGCCGACAAAACCGCGCCAATAGCTACTGCCAGTAAAAGCTTGTTGATGTGCATGTCGTTCTCCGTCTTCTTGTTCAGATTGGAGCGTGGATGAACATTGCAACGTGCTGCCATATTCAGAAGGTGAACACGCCAGTGCGGCGATTTATTCAGTCAGTCCGTCGACAAACCAGGGAACGGGCCAACAGGCCCGTTCCAGAGGGGTCAGTGAATGCTCGAGGCCAACTCGAAAATCGGGATGTACATCAAAATCACGATCACCCCGATCAACAAACCGATAAACGTCATGAGCAACGGCTCGAACAGCCGCACGAACCATTCGATCCAGCGGCTGATTTCTTCGTCGTAGAAGTCGGCACTGCGCTCCATCATCTGGCCGAGGTTGCCGGATTGTTCGCCGGCACGCAGCAAACGCAGGGATACCGGCGTTACCAGGTGGTTCAGTTCCAGCGCCGCCGACAATGATTGCCCTTCGCGCACTCGCTCGCAGGCCTGGTCCAGGCGTACGCGGGAGGCGGGAGTCAGCAGATTGCGGACCATGCCCATGGCAGTAACGAGGGGAATGCCGCCCTGTAGCAGAATGCCCAGGGAGCGGTAGAAACGGGCCAACTCATACATGAAGATGCGCTGATGTACCGCCGGGAGCTTTTCGATCAGGCGATCCAGTCCTCGGCGAAAGGACGGCTGGCGCTGGAGCAGGGCGAGGGCAACGATGAAGGCCATGAAAGTACCAAAGAATTCGCCCTGATGTGCGTGCAGGAACATGCCGCTGCTCATGAGGATCTGTGACAACCAAGGCAGGTTTGAGCCCAGCCCTTCGAACACCAGGCTGAAGCGCGGCACCACATAACCCATCAGGAACAACACCACGCCGCCCCCCACCACCAACAACAGCAGGGGGTAGATCGACGCACTGATGATCTTTTGGCGAACCTCGTCCATGCGTTGCCGATAACTGACATAGCGGCCCAGGGCTTCACCCACGGCCCCGGTTTTCTCGCTGGACTGCACCAGCGCCACATACAGTGGCGGGAAAACCGCCGACAACTGGCCCAATGCCTGAGAGAACGATTTGCCTTCGTAAAGCAGGCGCACCAACTCGCTCAGGGTTTTACGGGCCTGTGGCGCGGACTCTTTTTCCGCCAGGCTTTCCAGCGCGTCGATCAGCGGCAGGCCGGCATTGAGCAGCGTGGTCAGTTCCTGGCTGAACAACACCAGGTTAAAGGTTTCGCGCTGCTTGAGGCGCAAGGCCCGCCAATGGCGCTCGGCGCGCAGGCTGACCACCCGCAGGCCCTGGTCTTCGGCGATGCGTCGCGCTTCGCTGTGCCCCGGCGCTTCCACGGTCATCGTGACCACACCGGCCTTGCCCACTGCTTTGAGGTGAAAGCGCATGGTCGCCATGTCCGTCATTGCCAACTGGTGACTTCGGCGTTTTCGCCTTCGCCGCCGGGCTGGCCATCCTTGCCCATCGACAACAGGTCGTACTCGCCATTTTCGCCGGGATAGCGGTAGGTGTAGTTACGGCCCCAAGGGTCCTGCGGCAACTTTTTCTGCAAGTACGGGCCGGTCCAGCGGGTTTCATCGCTGGGCGCGCTGACGAGTGCCTGCAAGCCCTGTTCGGTCGAAGGGTAGTGGCCGACCTCCAGGCGATAAAGATCAAGGGCTTTGCCCAGGCCTTCTATTTGCGCCTTGGCGACTTTCACTTCGGAACGCCCCAGTTGAGCGAAATACTTCGGCGCGACGATGCCGGCCAAGAGCCCAAGCACCACCAGCACCACCAACAGTTCAAGCAATGTGAACCCGCGTTGAGCACGCGGGGCAGAGACACGCGAACACTGTTTCATGATGACCTCACACAGTCGGCAGAAGGGTCGCAACAAGGGCTTATGCAATTGCCATGCAAAGGTCTGCCCGAGGTCTGCCTTCCTTCTGCAACCCCCGTAATACGGCCTCTCGCGCTTTCGGCACAGTGCTTGCGTATGGCTGATAAACGTCCGGCCATTGGGGCATTACCCCCATTTTTCGGGGCCGGGCAGGGGAGACAGAACCATGAAGAATCTCACCACAGCAATGCTCGGTTTGTTGCTGCTGACCGGCACCGTACAGGCTGATGTATTCGTCTCCGTGGACGCCAAGGGCAACTTTGTCCTGTCCAACGTCCACCGCCCCGGGCGCCAGTATGAACGGGTGATTCGTGAAGCCGAGGCGGCCGTTGTCAGCCTCGATCAGCAACCGCAAATGATCGCCGCCCGCCCCTATGCCGAACTGGTGGCGGCGGCGGCCACGGACAACCAGCTGCCGGCGGCGCTGTTGCACGCGGTGATCCAGACCGAGTCCAGCTACAACGCCAGCGCCGTATCGCCCAAGGGCGCCGGTGGGCTGATGCAGTTGATGCCCGACACGGCCCGGGAAATGGGGGTCAAGGATGTCTATGACCCCAAGGCCAACATCCAGGGCGGCGCCCGCTATCTCAAACGCCTGATGACGCTGTTCGACAACGACATCGCCCTTGCCGTCGCGGCCTACAACGCCGGTCCGCAAGCGGTGCTCAGCCGTGGCGGGGTGATCCCGCCGTTCGCCGAAACCCAACGTTATGTGCCCAGTGTCTTGCGCCAGTACCGGCGTTTGCAGGGGCTGGCAGCGGATGCGCCGCTATGAGCGAAACCCCCGGGACGGTTTTCCCCGACATTGGGGCATGGTGGCCCCGGCGAAAAAGTGGGGAATAACTGGGTGATTTCCCCCGTTGGATCAAGTGACAAACGCAAGGGACTGAAAAACAAAAGAATTTTTTATGGCATGCAGATTGCTGAAGGGGATTTGTCGAGAACTATTCCCTGTGAGCACCCACAGTGAGGCCCGAGATCATGTCCGGCATTTACCGCGTTCCCCACATAATTCCCTGGTTGCTGTTGCTCGCTTCGATGCTGGGCATCGAGTTTGCCGAAGCGGCTGCGCGCTGTGAACGTAACCTGGTGGCCAACGTCGTGGCGCTGGACCAGCCCCTGATGTTCAACCGCCTGGGTGCGCAAAACGTCAATGGCATGATGTTCGCCCTGCGTCGCGATGTGGTCGATGACCATGACGTTTCATTGGCCCAGGGCGGCGCGGCGGTGCCGGGCAAGGTTTCACTGCGGCCTGACAAACGCCCGCGTCCGCTGGTATTGCGGGTCGCCGCCGGTGACTGCCTGACCATCAATCTGCAAAACCTGCTGGCCTATCAGGCCAACCCCGGTTCTCACGAAAGTGGCGAGGGCGAGGAAGAAGAGGGCAGCGGGAATCCTGGCAACACCGATCAATTCAAAGTCGACGAACAGGTCGCCGACCGCCATGTGGGCTTTCAGGTCAATGGCATGCAGGCGGTCAACAGCATTGATGACATCGCCTCTTTCACCGGGCGCAACGCCAACACCCTGATCGCGCCCGGCGCTACCCGCTCCTATACCTTGTACGCCGAGCGTGAGGGGGTGTTCGCGGCCAGTAGCCGTGGCGCGACCTTCGGTGGTGAAGGCGCGGCCGGCAACGTCGCCAATGGTCTGTTCGGTCAAGTGGTCGTGGTACCCAAGGGCGGTCGCACCTATCGCAATACCGTGACTGAAGAAGAGATGCGCCTGGCCAGTACCGGGCGCACCCCGACCGGCCAGCCGATCGTCGACTACCAGGCACGCTACCCGCAGCGCGAGCCGTGGATCCGTGAAGGCAAGGCCGGCACACCGATCATCAATATGGTCGACGGTAATGAAATCATTTCCAGCGAGAGCGACGCGATCGTGATGGGCAGCAACGCCGATGGCAGTTTCCCGTCCTCGACCTATCCGCTGGAAGCCGTAGGCAAGCGCAACCCGGCGATCCCCAACCGCTTGGAACCGTTCCGCGATTTCGCCTCACAGTTCCAGGATGAAACCGCCGCGACCCAGGCCTTCCCCGCTTACTGGGCCGACCCGGTGATGGCCCACGTGCTGGAGCCGACCCGCGATTCGTTCATGATCAACTATGGTTCCGGTGGCATGGGGGCTGAAGTCGTGGCGAACCGTCTGGGTGTCGGGCCGATGCATGATTGCCTGTCCTGTGCCTATGAAGAATTCTTCCTCAGCTCCCACACCGTGGGCGACGTGGCCATGCTGGTGGACGTTCCGGCCAACGCCGGCCTGGAAGGCATCACCCCCGGTCAAACACCGAACGCCGATCAGATCGGGGTCAAGGCCACCATGGCGCTGTACCCGTCCGAGCCATCCAACGTCAACCACAGCTACATCGGTGACTTCGTCAAATTCCGCAACACCCACAATGGCCACGAGCAGCACATTTTCCACCTGCACGGGCATCAGTGGCTGTTCAACCCCAATGACGACAACTCGGACTACGTGGATGCCCAGGGCATCGGCCCAGGTGCCGGCTACACCTATGAGATCGCCAACGGCGGTTCGGGCAACCGTAACCGGGTCGCAGGCGATGCGATTTATCACTGCCACTTCTACCCGCACTTTGCTCAGGGCATGTGGGCCATGTGGCGCGTGCATGACGTGTTTGAAGAGGGCACCAAACTCGAAGTGTCGCAACAAGGCGACGATGGTTTCCACAGCGAACCCTACGCCCTGCGCAGCGGCAAACCTGCGGCAGGTGCACGGGCCTTGCCCGATGGTGAAATCGTTGCCGGCACGCCAATCCCGGCCGTGGTGCCACTGCCCGGCAAAGCCATGGCGCCGATGCCCGGCAAAGTCGCGGTTGTGCCGAAAATCGGCGAAACCCTGGTGGCCGCCAACGATGACGACGATGAAGAAGCGGACGACGACGGCGAGCATCACGGCGGTAGCGGCGGCGCGCAAGCCATCGGTTCGCTGGCGCTGGTCGATCGCAGCGAAGCCAACCGCAACCCTGATGGCACCCTGAAAAATCCTGGCTATCCGTTCTGGATCGGCGGCATGGAAAGCTCGGTCGGCCAACGCCCGCCGACTCCGCCGCTGGACATGCTCGACGCCGCCACGGCACAGAGCCTGAAGTCTTCGGGCAATGCCTTGTGGGCAAACCTCGACCCTAATCAGTCCGGTGGCTGGGACGGTGGCCTGGGACGTCATTCGCTGGACGGTTTTTCCGCTGGCGGCGAGGCTGAGACCGTGACTACATCCCTGGATTTCTCCAAGGAAGTCAAACGTGCCAAACCGCTGTACTTGCCAGAAGAGGGCACGGAAGTCGAACAGGCAGCCATGGCCTTCCATGCGAAAAAAGACCACCCAAGCTACGCCTTGCTGCCGGGCAACCAGATCGTGTCGCGTAATTTCCGCACCAACGGCGCTTTGCCGGTGGCCGGCGCGCCGTACTACGAACCCTGCATGGATGACCGGCAAAAACGCCTGACCAGCAGCGCCGGCACCGGTGAGTTCGCCAGTGGCGAGCGCCTCGACGGCATGTCCTTCATCGGCGCCTCGACGTTTACTGCCGATCGTCCTCGGGTCTACAAAGCGGCGAACATCCAGTTCGACGCGGTGTACAACAAGGTCGGCTATCACTTCCCGCAAGCGCGCATCCTGGCGCTGTGGGAAGACGCCTGGCCGGTGATCACCAAGCAGCGTCCGCCAGAGCCTCTGGTGATGCGCATGAACACCTTCGACTGCGTGCAGTACCAGCAAACCAACCTGGTGCCGGCTGTCTACGAGATGGACGATTATCAAGTGCGCACGCCGACCGACGTGATCGGCCAGCACATTCACTTGCCCAAGTGGGACCTGACCGCCGCAGACGGCTCGGCCAACGGCTGGAACTACGAGGACGGCGTACTTTCCCCTGGCGCCGTGCAGGAGCGCATCCTCGCCATCCGTGAGTTCAACCAGTGCGAAGGCACCGATCCGCGTGACGGCACCCCGGCGTGTCCGAAAGCCAAGAACCACCCGTTCTTCGGCCAATTCGGCCGGGCCGACTGGGTGGGAGCGCGGACGGCCATGCAACGCTGGTTTGTCGACCCCGTGGTCAACGCCAAGGGCGTCGACCGTGGCCTGGGCACCATCTTCACCCACGACCACCTCGGCCCATCGACGCACCAGCAAATTGGCCTGTACGCCACCGTGCTCGCTGAACCGGCAGGCTCGACCTGGTTCCATGCTGAAACCGGCGAGCCGTTGTACAGCGGTGCGCGGCAGGACGGCGGGCCGACATCATGGCAAGCGGTAATCTCGACCGGCGACCTGGACGGCGACGGCAAGAACGACAGCTTCCGTGAGTTCTTCCTCGAGTACAGCGACTTCCAGCACGCCTATGAAGCCGGTGTCTACGTGGGCGCCGGGCCGGACGGTAAACCGGATGCGCAAAGCTTCCCGGCCACCGCCGACAGCTTCCGCTACGCGATCAACCCGCCTGTGCGCAACAACGCCAGCACCCTGCTGGACGGCATTATCGAAGTGCAGGGTGGAATGGTGCCTGGCTGCCCGAGCCGGCCATGCCCACAAGCGATCTCGGTGGATGACCCGGGCATGTTCGTGGTCAATTACCGCAACGAACCGCTGGCCCTGCGGGTGTACGACCCGAACAAGGTCGGCCCTGACGGCAAGCGCGGCATGCAGGCCGACGGCCTCGGCGGCGACCTGGCGTACGCCATGCAAAGCCGTACCGACCGTGCGATCCCGGCGATGAACCTGGCACCGAACCTGATCACCGCAGCCACCGGCCCGACGGGCGGCACCACGCTGTTCCCGCCGCACATCAACAAGGGCGGCGCCGAACCGGGCGATCCGTTCACCCCGATGCTGCGTACCTACACCGGCGACAACGTGCGGCTGCGGGTGCATGCCGGCGGTCACGAAGAGGAGCACAACGTCACCCTGCACGGCGTGAAGTGGTTGCAGAGCGGCTCCGGTTTCGGCACCAGCTCCAACTCCGGCTGGCGCGCGTCGCAGATGATCGGCATCTCCGAGCAAATGGGCTTCATTGCGCCGGTATCGATGCTGTCCAGTTCGGCGGCGACCACGGGTGACTACCTGTACTCGATGGATGCGTCGATCGAAGGCTACTGGAGCGGCATCTGGGGTGTCATGCGCAACTACACGGCGCAACGCAGCGATCTGTTCCCGTTGCCGAACAATGCGAAACCGACCGGCATGCGCAACACCGTGGCGTTCGAGGGCATCTGCCCACGCTATGGCGCCAACCCCAATGGCATTGGCACTCGGCCAACCCCGCAACGCAACTATGAAGTGGTTGCGGCGCTGGCCAACGACATTCTCACCAATCCGTTGGGCTTGACCATCGGTGATCCGGCGGGGCTCGGCCAACATGTCGGCGGGCCGTTGAATCCGGCGGGCGGCACCCTGGTGTTCAACTCGCGGCCGGTGAGCATTCCTCAAGTCACCGTGGTCGACCCCGAAGATGGTGAAACGATCACCATCGGCGGGCAAAGTGGGCCGCTGCATGACCCGACCGCGATCCTTTACGTGCGCAAGGCTGACCTCGACCCAACCACTGGCAAGCTCAAACCCGGTGTGCCTGTCGAACCCCTTGTGCTGCGCGCAGCGGCCGGTGACTGCATCAACATCACCCTGGAAAACCGTCTGCCAAGCGTCATGCCGGACCTGACCCAGACCGCGGTGATGCAAGGTATGGTCAAACGGGATCGCAACAGCGGCACCGGTTCGACCACCTTCAGCAACAACCTGATGCGGCCGTCGAGCCACGTGGGTCTGCACGCGCAGTTGCTGGCGTACGACATCACCAAATCCGATGGCACCAACGTCGGCGCCAACCCGACCCAGACCGTGCCGCCGCGTGTCGGCAGCAGCGGTGCCTACCCGACCCGTACCTATCAGTACTACGCCGGGCACCTGGAGCGTGAAGGCAAACCGATCACTCAACTGGGGCGCAATGTCGACAACATCAACGCCACGGCGGTGGAGTTCGGCGGGTTGAATTTCACCCCGGCGGATGTGATCAAGCAGTCGCAAAAAGGCTTGGCCGCTGCGATGAGCATCCTGCCGATGGGTGCCACCTGGGTTGACGACACGCGCAAAGTGAATGCGACGGTTACTGCGCCAGGGCAAACCACCTATCGTGACTTTGCGATGGTCTGGCAGAAAGCCTTGAACACTCGCTGGGCCAACGGTCGGCCGGTGGAGGGGATTGCTGCAGAAGGGTTCGGCGTACCGACCGATCCGCAGGACAACTCCAGCATGGCCATCAACTACAAGACCGAACCGATGTGGTACCGCTTCGGCCTGGCCCCGGATGCACCGTTCGGGCATGCCGATGGTGCGGGCTACGGCGACATGGTCAATGCGCACATGGCGTACAGCAATGCGCTGGTGGGCGGCGATCCGCAAACACCGGTGCTGTACGCCAAGCCGGGGCAGCCGTTCCGCACGCACATCCTGATGCCTACCGGCGGCAGTCGCGGCACGACGTTCCAGCTTGACGGTCACGTCTGGTCGACCAACCCGTTCCTGTCGGAGAAGAGCGATACCGGTGGCTATCCAATGGGCACTCCAGGCGTGGGGTCGGTGAAGTTCGGCTACAACCCGATGTCGATGTACATCGGCGCCCGCGAGAGCGTGCTGCCGGCAGCCCACTTCAGCTTCATGTTGCCGAGCGCCGGGGGCGTCAACGCGATACCGGGTGACTACCTGTTCCGCGACTACGGCGCCTATGGCAACACGTCCGGGTTGTGGGGGTTGTTGCGGGTAACCAACGAGCCGGAGCCGGCGCCTGCGCCGTGAGCGAGAGAGGGAGCAAGAAATGACAACCTGTGGCGAGGGAGCTTGCTCCCGCTTGAGTGCAAAGCACTCACAAAATCTGCATTGACTGCAAACGTTTTGGGGCCGCTGCGCAGCCCGGCGGGAGCAAGCTCCCTCGCCACAAGGGTAGGTAGGCTGGATAGGCAGACAAGGATCTGAAGGGGAGTTTGTCATGAGCAGGACCATCATGTTGGCCAGTTGTGCGCTCGCTGTCGCAGGGGCATTGATCTGGTTCGGGGTATCGCGCACGACGCCACCGACCCTGCTCAGCGAAGTGGCGTTGCCCGATACCTGGACCGGCCAGACGCTTGAGCGAGACGGCGTCTCGGTGGCCTTGCAGGTACGGCCGCTGGCCGATGATGGCGTATTGCGTGAGGGTGAGTTCGCCGACGTGCAATTTCGCGTGACCGACAAGGCTTCCGGCCAACCGCTTTCGGGCGTCGCCCCCGGTGCCTGGCTGGACCCGGAAGCCGTGGCCGCCGACAAGGCCCAGGGCCGCGATCAGAGCTGCAAGGCTCGGGTCGGTGTGTTCCTCAAGTCGAACATCGGCGCGCGACCACTGCTCGACCTCAACAGCTACTTCCTGTTGGTGATGAACCGCGACGCCAGCGTTTCGGTGGTCGATCCGTCGGTGTCGGTGGGCGGCATCACCAGTACCATGGCCCGCATTGATATCAAGCAACCGCCGATGGACTGGGTCACCCCGCGGGACAACAAGCGGGTGTTTGTCTCGATGCCGGCCGCCAGTGAAGTCGCAGTGATCGACAGCGAACGATTCAAAGTGGTCGACTCAGTCGCGGCCGGCAGCAACCCGGTGCGCGTGGCCCTGCAACCGGACGAGCGCCTGTTGTGGGTCGGCAACAATGCCAAGGATGCGGAGCAATCCGGGGTCACGGTGATCGATACCCTCAGCCTCAAGACCCTCAAGCATTTGCCCACCGGTGGCGGCCATCATGAAATCGCCTTCAGCAAGGACAGTCGCTTTGCGTTCGTCACCAACCGCGACGACGGCACCGTCAGCATTATCGACATCGCCAGCCTGAGCATCATCAAACAGCTCAAGACCGGCTCGCACCCGTTGTCGGTGGTGTATTCGCCGCTGTCCGGCGCAGCCTATGTCGCCGATGGCAAGGACGGCACGGTGACTGTGGTCGATGCCAGCAGCCAGTCGGTGCGCCGGGTGATCAAGCTGAAGCAGGGGCTCGGCCCTATGGGTTTCAGCGCGGATGGCCGTTTCGGCATCGTGCTCAACACCCTGGAGAACCAGGCCTCGGTGATCGATGCGGCCAACGACGCGCTGATCCATGAAATGGATGTATCCGCCGAGCCCTATCAAGTGGTGTTCACCAAGGCCTACGCCTATATCCGCGGACTGGCTTCGCCGAAGGTGACGATGATCAACCTGGCGTCCCTGGGCGAAGGCCGCAAGCCGATCACCCAGGGTTTCGAAGCCGGACCGCAGCCGCCACGGCTGGCCGGTGACCTGCCACTGGCGTCGAGCCTGGCGGTGTCGCGGGACGACAACGCGGTGTTTGTGGTCAACCCGACCGACAACACCACGTACTTCTACGCCGAAGGCATGAACGCACCGATGTCCGGCTACCCCAACCGCGGGCAAGTGGCGCGGGCGGCGATGGTCATTGACCGCAGCCTGCGCGAAGTCGAGCCGGGGCTGTACAGCGCGCGGATCCAGTTGCCAGCGGCAGGGCGCTTCGACGTGGCGTTCCTGCTCAATCAGCCGAACATCATCCATTGCTTCAACACCGTCGTGCAGGCCAACCCGGCGCTCACTCAATCAATGGGCGCCGCGAAGGTGGAGTTCCTGCTCGACAAAACCACTGCCGCACTGGGTAGCCCCTACGTTGTGCGTTTTCGCATCGTCGAAGGCAAGCAGAAGGCACTTCGCAGTGGGGTAAAGGACGTGCAGGTGCGCTATTTCCTGGCGCCTTCGTCCCGGCCCGAGACGGTCGCGGCACTGGATGTCGGCAACGGGGTTTATGAAGCCCCGGTGACTCTCGACCACAACGGTGCGTGGTACCTGCACGTGCGTGCAGCGTCGCTGGGGGCGAATTTCGGCGACCAGACATTTGCCAGTGTTCGGGTGATCCCCGGCGAAGCTCATTGAGAGGACATCGACATGAACCGATTAGCTCAACATGGATTGCTGACACTCTGCCTGATGGCCGTCGGTATTGGTCAGGCCCTGGCGCACTCGGCCGATGAACACGCCGGTCACGGCATGGCGGCCAAAAGCGCCAGCTCGGAACGCGCCCAGGTCAAGTTCGCCGACGTGGCGCTGGTGGACCAGAACGGCAAGACCGTGCGCCTGGAAAAAGACCTGGTCGACAACAAGATCGTGGTCATGAGTTTCATCTACACCAGCTGCACCACAGTTTGCCCGGTGGTGTCCTCGATCATGGGCAAGGTGCAGAAACAGCTCGGGGCGCGGGTCGGCACCGAGGTGCAACTGGTATCGATCAGCATCGACCCGCAACGTGACGATGCCAAACGCCTGAACGACTACGCCCGTACGTTCCAGAAGGGCCCCGGCTGGAGCTGGCTGACCGGCTCACCGCAATCAGTCAACGACACGCTCAAGGGCCTGGGCTCGTTCAGCGGCGACGTCAAGAATCACCAACCCTTGATCCTCGTGGGTGACGGCAACAGTCGCCACTGGACCCGCTATTACGGCTTCACCGATCCGGTAGTGTTGAGCCGTGAAGTCGAGAAACTCAGCGGCGAGCGCAATGCTCATGCCAAACATACCGCCATCGCCATGGAGCACCAGCCATGAGAGCGTTCGTCTTGATGGTCCTGACCGCCTGCTTTTGCATGAGCAGTATCCCGGCGTTTTCCCATGAGGGGCATGAGCAACCGGAACCGGCAAGCGCGACAGCCGCGGCGCCGCCGGCGAGTGGCACGAGGGATGCGAAAACCTGGTTTACCGACACGCCGTTGCAGGACCAGAACGGCAACACACTGCGGTTCTACAGCGACGCCCTGCAAAACCGCGTGGTGCTGCTCAATGTGATTTTCACCAGTTGCAACGATGCCTGCCCGTTGATCACCCAAAAGCTCAAGGAAGTACGCGAAGTGCTGGGCGACAAGGCGGACGGCATTACCTTCATCTCCCTTACCAGTGATCCGCTGCGCGATACACCGGCGGTACTCAAGGCTTACACCTTGAAGCAGGGCGTCGATGGGCCCCACTGGCTTTTTCTTACCGGCGACAAAGCGCAAATGGACCTCGTTCTGGGACGCATCGGCCAGGTCATACCGAGCCCCGAGCAGCACTCCACCCAATTGATCGTCGGCGATGTGGCCAACAAACGCTGGAGTAAAATCCGTCCTGATGCCCCGGCCGCCGCCATTGCCCAGCGTTTGCAGTTGCTGACAATGCCCGTGGCTGGCCGTTGAGCCTGCGCCATGAAAAACGCCCTCATCCTCGGCCTGTTCATCCTCAGTGGCCTCAGTTGCGCCGCCCACGCGTTGCCGCTGACCCCGAGTGAAAGTGCGGGCAAGCGCTTGTACCGCGAGGGTGTGTCGGCGAGCGGTGAGCCGATCATGGCCAGGGTCGGCGCTTCCGGCGTGTTGTTGCCGGCCAGCAGCCTGCCGTGCGCCAATTGCCACGGCAGCGATGGACTGGGGCGACCTGAAGGCGGAGTACGGCCGCCGGACCTCAGCTGGTCGCGGCTGACCAGTACTTATGGCCAGCAGCAGATCAACGGCCGCGCTTACCCGGCGTATACCGAAGGGACATTGACCCGGGCGATCCAGGAAGGGCGAGACCCGGGCAATAATCGGCTGGACCCGGCGATGCCGCGGTTCGTGCTGTCGATGAATGACCAACGCAACCTCACGGCGTACCTCAAGCGCCTGGCCGATGATCGTGATCCGGGACTGAGCCCGGACAGTCTGCATCTTGGCACCTTGCTGCCCAGCACCGGAGCCTTGAGCGAGGAGGGTGCCACAGTGGCGGCGGTGCTGCGCGGCAGTGTCGCGCGGATCAACGAAGCCGGCGGGATCCACGGCCGACAGTTACGCCTGACCATTCTCGATCCAGGACCGGACCGTGCCAGTGCCGAGCAGGCGCTGGACCAATTGATCGAGCAGGAACAGGTCTTCGCCCTGATTGCACCGCTGGTGCCAGCGCTGGACAGTGAGCTGGTGCCGCGCCTGGAACAGGCCGGTGTGCCGCTGATAGGACCACTGTCTTTGCAAGGCTCGGCCCAGATCAGCCGGCAGATCTTCGAGCCTCTGCCGGGGCTTCGTGAACAGATGATCGCCCTGGCCAACTATGCCGCCGCCAGTTTGCGGGTGCTGCAAGGCCCGACGCTGATCGCCTATCCGGACGAACCCGGTCAGCGTCTGGCAGCGGAAAAACTCGCGCAATACCTGCAAGACAACGCCTGGCAGAAAGTGCGCCTGCAACCCTACGAATCGGCCCAGGACGAGTTGCCCCTGGGCTCACGTTCGGTGTTTTACCTGGGCAGCAGCGGCGGTTTCAGTCGGCTGGCCGAGCGCCTGCAAACAGCGGGGCAGGTGCCTTACCTGTTCGCCGCGTCGAACCAGGTCGCGGGTGACTTGTTGCAAGTGCCCAGCGGTTTTTCCCGGCGGGTATTCCTGGCCTATCCATTCGTGCCCAGCGACTGGACGATTGCCGGCCGTTTGGCTCTGACCCAGTTGCGCGAACGGCAGAAGCTCGGTGGTGAACACGCGGTCATGCAGGTCGGCGCCTTCAGCTCGATGCTGTTGCTCAGCGAAGGCATGAAGCAGGCCGGGCGCGATGCCAGCCGCGAGAAACTGGTCAGCGCCCTGGAAGGCCTGCATGACTTCGATACCGGTCTGACCCCGCTGATCAGCTTTGGACCGGGTCGCCGCCTGGGCCTGAGCGGCGCCCATATCGTCACCGTGGATCTGCCCGACCAACGCTTTTATCTGGTTGCACCGTACAAACCCATCGCCGCCATGCCTTGACCGGAGGCCGAACATGAAACTCAAGACTTTGCTGGTCCTGTTGACGTTATGGGTTCCCGCTGCGTTTTGCAGCAATGGTCCGGCCGTGGCACGGGTCAATGGCGAGGAAATTTCCCAGTTGCGCCTGGAGCGTTATTTCGCCGAATACCTGGAAGATCAGGGCCGTGCGCTGGGCAGCATCCGCAATCCCAAGGCCTACAAGCAATTGCGCAAGGCCGCCCTGGATGCCTTGATCGACAAGGAACTGCTCTGGCAGGAGGCCGTCAAGCGCGGCGTAGTGATCAGCGATGCCGCGGTGCAACATCAGGTCGACCAGACGCGTCAGGCCTTCGGCGGTGCCGAGGTGTTCGCCCGACGCCTGGAGGACGCCGGTTTCAATGAGGCGACCTACATCGAATACACCCGCCGCGAGCTGGCGGCCCAGCAGATGTTTGCTGATCTGACCAAAGTCAGCGAACCGGACGAGAAGGAGGTGCAAGCGTTTTTTGCCGAGCATCGCGCTGAAATGAACCGACCTGAACAAGTGCAGGCCAGGCATATCCTGATCAAAGTGCCTCAGGGTGCGGATGCTTCCACTGTTTCATCTGCGAGACTACGCTTGGAGGCAATGCGTACGCGTATCGCTCAGGGTGAAGATTTCGCCAGCGTCGCCCGGACCGGTTCGCAAGACGCTTCGGCCAGCGATGGCGGTGATCTGGGCTACTTTGCACGCGGTCGCATGCTGCCGGAGTTCGACGCGGCAGCGTTTGCCCTGGCGCCGGGCGCCGTCAGCGAGCCGGTGCGAACGGCGGTGGGATGGCATCTGATTTATGTACAGAACCGAATGGAGGCAGCCGATGTCACACAAGAGCAAGGACTTGACATGGTTCGGGCTTACCTTGCCCGACAGAAACAGGTTCAGGCTCGTCTGCAGGTGCTGGCACAGCTGCGTTCCAGCAATCGAATCGAACGGATTGACGACGATTGAGCATTCCCCAACAGTGGGGAAAAGCATCAATGCACCTGCGTTCGCTTTTCCCCGCTTTTGGGGGGTGGGGTATGTGGACGAACAGGCATTGCTTTTAAATTCAAGGACATGAATACATAAAATTACCGGCGCTCAGCCTGGCATGAAGTGTGCGTTAGACCTATCAAGGCGCGCACTCCATCAGGCTCGGTATTCGGACCTGCGGTTTCAAGGAGTCCACCTTGTTAAACAAAGTACTGGTTGTTGACGACGAACAACTTCTTGCTGAAAACCTTCAGGGTTACCTGCAGGCGCAAGAGTTGGACGTCCGGATTGCTCACGACGGTGCACAAGGAATCGCTGAAGCTGACGATTTTGCACCCGATGTGATGGTGTTCGATTACCGCTTGCCCGATATGGAAGGCTTTCAGGTGCTCGATGCCGTCCGCCATAACAGGAAGTGTCATTTTGTGCTGATCACAGGGCATCCCACCGCAGAAGTTTGCGAACGGGCCCGGCAACTGGGAGTCAGCCACATCCTGTTCAAACCCTTTCCGTTGGCGGAATTGGCCCGGGCAGTGCTGGATCTTCTAGGCAGGGGGCGAGAACCCAGAGCAGGTACGAGCGCTTCCGAAGGATTCGTCGAACGACGCCAGAGCAGGACCGAAAGTTTCCCGCTGCAGTTGTACGACGGTAGTTGGGTGCTAGCTGATCGCCGACGAAGTTCCTCGGCCGCCACAGCGCCAGACGACGAACAATTGCTCACCGGGGAGTAGTGGCGCGACAAGACGTTCCGGCCCCCGCCGAAAATGCTCGCCGCGCCGACAGGGCTCAAAGCCCCGGGCGTTGGAGAGCAAGCCATGGACCGTCTATCACTTGTCGTCGATGCTGCGCCGCTGGACTGTGTGCCGGCCCGGTTTACCAGTGAGCAATTGGCCCAGGCACGGGTTCTGGCTGCCGCTTCCGGCGAACGCATGCTCGATGCCCTTGGGCAACTGTCCGAACTGGCCCCGATGCCTTTCATCCAATGCCTCGGCGCCACCTTGCATTATCCGGTGCTCGACACCGACAGCCTGTTTCAATCCAAGCCGGTTTTCGACCGGGTCACCCTGGCTCAATGCCTCAAGCGCGAATTCACCCTGCTGCATTACGACGACGCAGTCATCGGCGTGTTTGCCGACCCGTTCGACAGCGCGCGCCTGGCCTGGATCGACGACTGCCTGCATGGCGCGGCTCTGTACCTGGTGCATGCCGATGACCTGAAAGCCTACCTGGCGCGCCACGAGGAGAGTTTCCACGCGGTGGAATCGCTCAACGCCCAGAGCGACACCGGCGCCGAAATCGATAACCTGCAAAGCCTGTCCCTGACCAGCATCAGCGAAGACTCCAGTGTGGTGGTCAAGCTGGTCAACTCGACCCTGTACGACGCGCTGAAAATGCACGCCAGCGATATCCACCTGGGCACCACCGGCAGCGGTCTGGTGATCAAGTACCGCATCGACGGCGTGTTGAACAACATCAGCAAAATCCAGGGCAATGAGTTTGCCGAACAGGTGATCTCCCGGGTCAAGGTCATGGCCGAGCTGGACATCGGTGAAAAACGCGTGCCCCAGGACGGTCGCTTCAAGATTGGCATCAGTGGCCGGCAGATCGACTTTCGGGTGTCGATCATGCCCAGCATTTTCGGTGAAGACGCCGTGCTGCGGGTGCTCGACAAACAGGATCTGGCCGACAAAGTCTGCGGCGTGCAGCTGCAAGCCTTGGGCTTCGAAGAAGAAACCCTGCGCCAACTGCGCCGCCTCGCCGCCGAGCCCTACGGCATGGTGCTGGTCACCGGCCCCACCGGCAGCGGCAAGACCACCACGCTGTACGCGATGATCACCGAGATCAACCACGGCGTGGACAAGATCATCACCATCGAAGACCCGGTCGAGTACCAACTGCCGGGCGTGCTGCAAATTCCGGTCAACGAAAAGAAAGGCCTGACCTTCGCCCGCGGCCTGCGCTCGATCCTGCGTCACGACCCGGACAAGATCATGGTCGGTGAAATCCGCGACCCGGACACCGCGCAGATCGCCGTGCAATCGGCACTCACCGGGCACCTGGTGTTCACCACCATTCACGCCAACAACGTATTCGACGTGATCGGTCGTTTCACCCAAATGGAAATCGATCCCTACAGCCTCGTCAGTGCCCTCAATGCGGTGTTGGCCCAGCGCTTGATTCGCCTGGTCTGCACCAGTTGCAGCAGCGCGTATGTGCCGAGCGAAGAAGAGCTGGAGACCTCGGGTCTCGATCCACAGCAGGTCGCTCACTACCAGTTCGTCCACGGCAAGGGTTGCGGTCACTGCCGCGGCACCGGTTACCGCGGGCGCAGTGCAATTGCCGAACTGCTGCACCTGGACGACGAACTGCGGCAGATGATCGTCGAGCGCCAACCCATTGCGAAAATCAAGGCGCATGCCTGCAAACGTGGCTTGCGCCTGTTGCGCGAGTCAGCCCTGGAACTGGTGCAACAAGGCCGAACCACGCTCGAGGAGATCAATCGTGTCACTTTTATCTCGTGAGCGTTATGTCGCCGTGCTCGGCGCCAGTGGTGTCGGCCTCGGCCAGCGGCGGGGCAATGAAACCCTGTGGCTTGGCAGCGTCGGCTTCATCGATGAAGGTTTCCTTGCCTGGGCCGTGGCCCTGGAAACCCTCGACCGTCTGCTGGGTGAACACACCCGTGCCGGTGCGGAGTTGGCCGTGGTGGTTTCCGGGCACTTCAGCCGTTTTTGCCTGGTGCCCTGGAGCGAGCAGATCAGCAGCCCCGATGAGCTGCGCGGATTTGCCCAGCTGTGTTTCGAAGACCTCTATGGCGCGCCGAGCCAGCCCTGGAGCCTGGTACTCTCGGCGGAACCGGCCGGCTACGACCGCATCGCAACCGCGCTGCCACAAGACTTGCTGGAGCGCCTGCGGACGCTGGCCAGTGGCCGCGGCCTGCGTCTGCGCTCGGTACAGCCATACCTGATGGCGGCGTTCAACCGCTTCGATAAGAGCTTCGATGCCGGCGACTTCCTGTTCGTCGTCGCCGAGCCGGTGCGCAGCGTGATGCTGCTGGCCCGCGAAGGTCGCTGGACGGCGGTGCGTTCGGTGGGCAGCAGCGACAGCGATGCGGCACTGACCGCGCTGATCGGCCGCGAAAGCCAATTGCAGGCCTGCGCCAGCGAACGGCCACTGAATGTCTACCTGCACGCACCGGCTCGCATCGACTCGCATCCTGACGTGCCCGGTGTGCACTTGCGCACCCTTGAAGAGGACCGGACTGCCGTACGCGATTGCCTGTACGTCATGTCCCGGGCGGTGGCCTGACATGCGCCCGCTGATGCTCGACTTTCAACCGCGACGCCGTTCGAGCCCTCTGGGCTGGAGCCTGCTGGCCGGGGGCGTGGTGCTGGCGCTGAGCTGCATACTGATTCAGCAACACCTGAGCGGGGAGACCGAGCAACAGCAGGGTCATCTGCAAACCGCACAACGTGTGCTCACCGGCGACACCGGCGGCAAGGTCAGCCTGACCCCGGCCGAAACCCGCGAACAGGCGCAAAACCTGGCCGAGATGCGCAAGGTTTCGCAGCAATTGCGCCGCCCATGGGAACGCCTGTTCGCCACGCTCGAATCGATGCCCCGCGACAACATCGCCTTGCTGACCCTGACCCCGGACGCCCGCAAAGGCCAGGTCAGGATCAGCGCCGAGGCGCGGGACCTGGACGCGATGCTCGACTTCCACCGCCGCCTCGAAGCCAGCGACGAGCTGTCCGATGTGTCGCTGCTCAGCCACGAAATCGTCGCCAACGTGCCGGAGCACCCGGTGCAATTCAACCTGTCGGCTACCTGGGAGATTGGCGATGCAAATCCCTAGATTGATCGTCCACGAATACCTGCAAAGCCTGGGCGCGCCGGGCCTGGCGGGACTTGGCTTGCTGGTGGTGGCACTGACCTGGGGCCTGGCCGGTTTGCTGCCGGACTGGCAGTCACTGCAGCACCTGAGCCAGCAGACCCGGGAAGCCAGTGAATATCTGGCCAAGGTCGAGGAGGGCAGCGTGGCCGCGCCGGTGGTGCCGCAGCGTCAGCTCGATGATTTCCGCAGCAAGTTGCCCTCCCAGCCGCAGGCTACCGTCGCCATCGACAAGATCTACGCGTTGGCCACCGTGGAACGCATCACCCTGGCCCGTGGCGAATACTCGCTGGGCATCGATCCGAAAACCCACCTGGCGCGCTATCAGATTCTGCTGCCGGTGCGTGGCAGCTACCCGCAATTGCGGCGCTTCCTGCACGCCTTGCTGGGGCAGTTGCCGGCGGTGGTCATCGAAGACGTGGAGTTCCAGCGCAAGAAGATCGCCGACACCGACCTCACTGGTCGGATCCGCATGACCCTTTACCTGTCGAGGTCATGATGAACAACAAGCGCGTGGTGGGTTGGGTGGCCTTTCTCGGTGTCGCCGCGGCACTGACCTGGTTGCCCGAGTATTTCAAGCAGGCTGACGACAGTGACGTGGAAGTCGCCGCTGTTGCCACACCAGCCAAAGGCAAGGCGTCGTCTACAGCAAAAGCCTCCGCCGCGCCTGCGCCGATCAAGGACCTGAGCCCGGCCGGCGACCTGTTTGCCGCCCGCAGCTGGAAGGCTGCTCCATCACTGGCCAGTGTCACCGAAAAACCCGTCACCGTTGCTCCGGTCGTGCAGGCCCCCACTGCACCGCCGATGCCTTTCCAGTTCATTGGCCGGATGGATGATCGCACTGACCTGCAAGTGTTTTTGCAGAACGGCGAAAAAATCTACGTCGTGCGCAAGGGGGATGTGATCGACGACACATGGAAGATCGAGGGGATTTCCGATCTGGAACTGAGCCTGGTCTATTTGCCTCTGCATTTGTCCCAGACTTTGTCTGTGGGGAGCGCGCAATGAACAAATCCCGTTTGCTGATGAGCCTTTGCCTCTGTGCAGGGCTGGCCGCGTGCAGTTCGGCGCAGGTTGCCAAGGAGGAAGCCACTGACCTGATCGAACAGGGGCAGTACGAAGCCGGCCTGGCACGGATCGAGGAAGGGTTGCGCGAAAACCCTCGCGACACCGAACTGCACATTGCGCTCAACAGTGCCCGAGCCCGCGCGATCACCGCTTTGTTGACCCAGGCCGACATGGACCGTACGCAACGTGATTTCGCTTCGGCACGCATGGGTTACGGCCGAGTGTTGACCATCGAGCCGAACAACCGTCGCGCCCAGGACGCCCTGCGTCAGCTCGAACACATGCGCAGCCTCGATGAAAAGCTCGAACTGGCCCGCGGCGACCTGCGCCGGGGCGACGTGTACGGGTCCGAGCGCCAGGTGCGGCAGATCCTCGAACTGGACCCGAACAATGAAGGCGCGCTGGAGCTGCAAGGCAATATCCGCCTGGTGCAGAGTCGCAACGTGATTCCTTATCCGCAACTGCGTACTCGCCTCGACAAACCGGTGACCCTGGAATTTCGTGACGCCAACCTGAAGACCATTTTCGAAGTGCTGTCCCAGGTGGCCGGTTTGAATTTCATCTTCGACAAAGACCTGCGCCCGGACATGAAAGCGACGATTTTCGTGCGCGACGTGCGTATCGAAGATGCGGTGGAACTGCTGCTGCAACAGAACCAGCTGCATCAGAAAGTGGTGAACGAAAACACCCTGCTGATCTACCCCGACTCACCGCAGAAGCTCAAGGATTACCAAGAGCTGGTGATGCGCACCTTCTACCTGACCAGCATCGATGCCAACACCGCGCTGAACATGATCAAGACCATGCTCAAGACCCGCGACGTGTTCGTCGATGAGCGCCTCAACACCCTGACCATGCGCGACAGCGGCGACGCGATTCGCATGGCTGAGAAACTCCTGCAATCCCAGGATCAGTCGAACCCCGAAGTGGTGCTGGAAGTGGAAGTGATGGAAGTCGCCACCCAGCGCATCCTCGACCTTGGCCTGCAATGGCCGAACACCTTCGGCGTGGTCAACAGCGATGGCTCGGCGGTGACCATTCTCGATCAACTCAAGGGCATCAACTCCAGCCGCATCACGATCTCTCCGTCGCCACAGGCCAAGATCAATGCCCAGGACAAGGACATCAACACCCTGGCCAGCCCGGTCATCCGGGTGAGTAACCGTGAGCAGGCGCGCATCCACATTGGTCAACGCGTACCAATCATCAGCGCCACGTCGGTGCCGTCGACTCAGGGACCGGTGATCACCGAAAGCGTGACTTACCTCGATGTCGGTTTGAAACTGGAAGTGCAGCCGACCGTGCACCTGAACAACGAAGTGGCAATCAAGGTCGCCCTGGAAGTCAGTAACGCCACACCTCTGGAGCCGACCCGCCAAGGCACGATTCCGGTGCAGGTCGATACCCGTAACGCGCAGACCACGCTGCGCCTGCATGACGGCGAAACCCAGATCCTTGCCGGCCTGATGCGCAACGACCATGGCAGCACCGGCAACAAGATCCCGGGCCTGGGTGACATTCCTGGCCTGGGCCGGCTGTTCGGCAGCAACAAGGATGACGTCAGTAAATCTGAACTGGTGCTGTCGATCACCCCGCGGATCGTGCGCAACCTGCCGTACCAGAGCCCGTCGGACATGGAATTCCCTACCGGCACTGAAACCAGCATGCACATCCAGGCGCCGGATCGTTCGAAGGTCGGAGTCGAAGAGGTTCGCACCCAAGGCATGAGCGCACCGATCGCCACCACCGTTACCGTCGGGAAGCCTTGATCATGAACGCCTCGCAACGCGGTTTTACCCTGATCGAAGTCGTGGTGACGCTGTCCCTGATCGGCCTGCTGGCCGGCATGGCCGCACCGCTGACCGAGACCGTGGTGCGTCGGGGCAAAGAGCAGGAACTGCGTACCGCCCTGTACCAGATCCGCGACGCCATCGATGCCTACAAGCGTGCATTCGATGCCGGCTACATCGAGAAATCGCTGAACAGCAACGGCTACCCGCCGAACCTGCAAGTGCTGGTTGAAGGCGTGCGGGATGTGCGCAGCGCCAAAGGGGCCAAGTTCTATTTCCTGCGGCGCGTGCCCCACGACCCTCTGGCGCCGGTCAAGCGTGACGACGAAGGCGGCTGGGGCTTGCGCTCCTACGACAGCACCGCTGAAAACCCGCGGGACGGGCAGGACGTCTTTGACGTCTACTCCAAGGCCCGCGGCAAAGGCCTCAACGGCATCGCGTACCGGGAGTGGTGAACATATGCGCCGGCAAAAGGGCTTTACCCTACTGGAACTGATGGTGGTCATGGCAATCATCGCGACGCTGATGACCATCGCCTTGCCGCGCTATTTCAACAGCCTGGAGGCCTCGAAAGAGACCACTTTGCGCCAGAGCCTGTCGGCCATGCGCGAGGCGCTGGATCACTACTACGGCGACACCGGGCGTTATCCGGATTCCATCGAACAACTGGTCGAGCAGCGTTATCTGCGCAACTCGCCGATGGACCCGATTGTCGAGCGCAAAGACGCCTGGGTCATGGTTGCCCCCCCGGACGGCGTGGCCGGCGGGGTTGCCGATATCAAAAGTGGTGCCACAGGGAGGGCGCGTGATGGCAGCCTTTATTCCGAGTGGTAAGCCTGCGGCAGAGGACGGTTTCACCTACCTGGGGGTGCTGTTTCTGATCATGGTGATGGGCATGGGCCTGGCCAGTGCCGGCGAGTTGTGGTCCACCGCTTCGCGGCGTGATCGCGAGCGCCAGTTGCTGTGGGTCGGCACCCAGTACGCCCAGGCGCTGCGTAGCTATTACCGCAGTTCGCCTGGCCTGGCACAGTACCCGAAGGAACTCGCCGACCTGCTGCAGGACGAGCGATTCCCCAATGCCAAACACCACATCCGCCAGCTGTACCCGGACCCGATCGGCGGCGGCGAATGGTTCCTGATGCGCGGTTTCGACGGACGCATCACTGGCATCAGCAGCCCGTCCACGGACAAACCGCTCAAACAGGCGGACTTTCCCAGTCAATGGTCGGATTTCAGCGGCATGGCCAGTTACAAGGACTGGCAATTCGTGGCCGAGAAATCCTTCCTCGATGGCACATCCGGCCCGGCCAAGGGCCAGTCGCAACAGCCACAGGCGTTGCAGCCATGAACAGACTCTGCCTGGCCTTGATCCTGGTGTTGAGCACCTCTGCCGCCTCGGCTGGCGAAGAGGACGAAATGCTCGGTTTCATCATCGACGACACGATCTCGCACATCGGCCACGACTTTTACTATTCGTTCAGTGAACGCCTGCGCGCCACCAGCCCGATGGATTTCAACCTGGTGGTTCGCGAACGACCTTCGGCTCGCTGGGGCAGCCTGGTGACCGTGGAATTTCAACAGCGTTTGGTTTATCGGCGCTTCCTGCCGCCGAACACCGTCGAGCTCAAGGACGAGGCCTATGCCGCCGCCGACTGGGTACGCGGGCAGATTGTCCAGCGCAAGCTGGAAACCTTGTTGCAGGACACCACGGACCTTGAGAGGGACGAACTATGAAAATGAAAACGTTCTTGCAGCGCAGTGGCTTGTGCTTGCTCGGCCTCGGCAGTTGCGGTCTGGTCCAGGCCACGGAGTTGGTCTACACACCGATCAATCCATCGTTTGGCGGCAACCCGCTGAACGGCACCTGGCTGCTCAACAACGCCCAGGCGCAAAACGATTATGACGACCCTGACTTGAAGGACCGCGCTGCCCTGACCGGCACCTCGGCCCTGGAACGCTTCAGCAGCCAGTTGCAATCGCGGTTGCTGGGGCAATTGCTGGACAACATCTCCACCGGCAATACGGGGAGCCTGTCCACAGACGCTTTTATCGTCAACGTCCTCGACGACTCGGGGCAACTGACGATTGAAGTGACGGATCGAGCGACCGGTGAAGTGTCGGAAATCAAGGTTAATGGCCTCGCCCCTTGACGGGCATTTGGGCTGACGGGGAGCAACGGACATGAAAAAGTTGATTTTGCTAGGGATGCTGTTGGCAGCACTTCAAGGCTGCAGCCTGCGCGAGCCGATTGGCGCTGAGCAGGACACCGAAACGCCGACCCTGACACCCCGGGCGTCGACCTATTACGATTTGATCAACATGCCGCGACCCAAAGGCCGGTTGATGGCGGTTGTGTATGGTTTCCGTGACCAGACCGGACAATACAAACCGACCCCGGCCAGCTCGTTCTCCACCAGCGTCACCCAGGGGGCGGCGAGCATGTTGATGGACGCCATGCAGGCCAGCGGCTGGTTCGTGGTGCTGGAACGAGAAGGGCTGCAGAACCTGTTGACCGAGCGCAAGATCATCCGCGCATCGCAGAAAAAACCGAACACGCCGGTAAACATCCAGGCTGAACTGCCACCGCTGCAAGCGGCGAACATGATGCTTGAAGGCGGGATCATCGCCTACGACACCAACGTGAAGAGCGGCGGGGAAGGGGCACGCTACCTGGGCATCGATATTTCCCGGGAGTATCGGGTCGACCAGGTCACGGTGAATCTGCGGGCGGTGGACGTACGCAGTGGGCAGGTGCTGGCCAATGTGATGACCAGCAAGACGATCTACTCCGTTGGGCGCAGCGCCGGCGTGTTCAAGTTCATCGAGTTCAAGAAACTGCTCGAGGCCGAGGTCGGCTACACCACCAACGAACCGGCACAGTTGTGTGTGCTGTCGGCGATTGAAGCGGCGGTGGGGCATTTGCTGGCACAGGGGATCGAACGCAAGATGTGGCAGGTGGCCGGGGACAACTCCGCACCGCCGCAGAATGAGACGCTTGAGCGCTATCTGACCCAGAACAAGGTGACGCCTGAAGGTGAGGGTTCGGACGAGTAAATCGAGGCGGCTTTCGGGCTGTTGGGTTGGTGTTCTCCTGAGGGAGCTGGCTTGCCAGCGATGGCGGCCTGACAGCCGACCAATCTCTGCCAGTTGCACTCCATCACCTGTAGGAGCACGGCTTGCCGGCGATGGCGTCCTTGAGATCGCCTTCGCGAGCAAGCTTTGCTCCTACAGAGGATCTTCATTGGTCGAAAATCGCGATCACACCGGGATCCACAGTGGGAGCTGGCTTGCCAGCGATGGCGGCCTGTCAACCAACGGGAACCATTCGGGTGTACAAAAAACTGTTCTCTGGAGATCCCCTAAATGACAGGCCACCTCACAAAATGGCTTTGATCTCCCGGCCAAACCGCTCCCGATACACCGACGGTGGCACCCCGACCACGCTGCGAAACGCCACCCGAAAGCTTTCCACCGAACGATAACCACAGCGCAGTGCAATCTGCTCGGTGTTGTGGTCGGTACTCTCCAGCAACTCCCGCGCACGGCCCAGACGTTCATGTTGCAGCCAGGTTTTCGGTGACTGACCGCTGGCCTCGGTGAAGCGCCGCAGGAATGTGCGTTCACTCATGGCTGCTTCGCTGGCCAGGTCGCGGACCTCCAGCGGTTCATGCAAACGCTCGCGTGCCCACTGCATGACGCGGGAAAGATCGCTGCGCGGGGTGGGGCTGACCGGTGTCGGAATGAATTGCGCCTGGCCACCGGTGCGTTGCGGTGACATCACCAGGCGTCGTGCCACCGCGTTGGCCACCTGCGTACCGAAATCCCGCGCCACCAGATGCAGGCAAGCATCGATGCCGGCCGCGCTGCCGGCAGAGGTGATCAACTGGCCCGAGTCGACGTACAACACGTCCGGGTCCACCAGGATATTTGGAAAACGTTCCGCCAGTTCGCGGGTGTAACGCCAGTGCGTGGTAGCGCTGCGGCCGTCGAGCAGGCCGGTGGCCGCCAGTACGAATACGCCTGAACAGATCGACAGCAAGCGAGCGCCCCGGGCGTGGGCCTGGCGCAGCGCGGTGAGCAGTGCATCGGGCACGGTTGCGTTGCGGTCACGCCAGCCGGGGATGATGATCGTCCGCGCCTGCTGCAGCAGTTCCAGGCCGCCATCGGCCAGTACTTGTATGCCCCCCATGGCGCGCATGGGGCCTTGATCGACGGCGGCGATCTGGTGGCTGTACCAGGGGAAATCGAACTCCGGGCGCGCGAGGCCGAATATCTCCACGGCGATACCAAACTCGAATGTGCAGAGGCCATCGTAGGCCAGGATCGCGACCAATCCAGGGGTGGGCTGCATTTGGCGGAAAGTTCCCGGTGAGTGTCTTGTGCGCCACTTTAGCCGCAAGTGGCCGGCAGATAAAGTCTGCTCACACCCACGACACTCAGGAGCAAACCTATGACCAGCCTGGTCCGCGCAATACCCGCCGCCCCTTCGGCCATTGCCTTCATGCATTTCAGTAACCGCCTGACCTTTGAAACCGATTGCTCTGACGTTCACGGCAGCCAAGCGGCTGGCGAGGTGGATTTTGTGTTGGTCGACGTGAGGGGGCCGCTGGCGTTCGAACGGGGCCACTTGCCCGGGGCGATCAATATTCCGGGGCGACTCCTCAACGCCGAGCACCTTGCGGCCTATCCGAAAACCAGCCTGTTCGTGGTCTATTGCGCAGGCCCGCACTGCAACGGCGCGAACAAGGCAGCAGTGAAGCTGGCGGCGCTGGGCTATCCGGTCAAGGAGATGATTGGCGGCGTGACCGGATGGCTGGATGAAGGGTTTGCGTTGAGTGTTGCGACGTCGCGACCAGTGAACCATGTGGTCGGTTGCGAATGTTGATCCCATCCAGGAGATCGCAAACCGCGCCAGCGCTTGCAACGCAAAGCTGGCGCGGTCTTTTTCTATATTTATTTGTCGCTTCAAAATAACTGAAGTGGCGGAAGCCGCCATAGACTGCCGGCCACTTCGGTTTTTGTCAGTTACAAACTGCGACCGAACGCTGCCAATAAAAGCCTCCGCACACAGGAGTTATAAATGAAGAAGCTAGTGATGTTCGGTGCCCTGGCACTGTCGATGTTGTCCCTGACCGCCGTGGCTGCAGATGCCAAGCCGATCCGCATCGGTATCGAAGCCGGTTACCCGCCATTCTCGATGAAAACCCCTGACGGCAAGCTCACTGGCTTTGACGTGGACATCGGCGACGCGCTGTGCGAGCAGATGAAAGTGAAGTGCACCTGGGTCGAGCAAGAGTTCGACGGCCTGATCCCGGCGCTGAAGGTCAAGAAAATCGACGCAATCCTGTCGTCCATGACCATCACTGACGATCGCAAGAAGAACGTCGATTTCACCATCAAGTACTACCACACCCCGGCGCGCTTCGTGATGAAGG
>NZ_RCOB01000167.1:24116-27254 GCF_004307665.1 Pseudomonas sp. Sample_16 | reverse complement strand
CTTCGCCGGTGACCAGCGACACCGGGCAGCCATGGGTGGCGGTGCGGTCGGCGGCGTCGGCGCTGTCGCCGTTGGGGGTTTTCGCTTGCGCAGGGACATCATCCTGATGTTCCTGGCGAGCCAGACGGGTCATGGCTGCGGACTTGTTACGAGCGATGGCGACGGGGTTGTCCACCAGCACATCTGCCGACCCTGTCGGGCTGATGCGCATTGGCACCGCAGGCGCGGGTTTCAGGGGCGCGTTGCGGACATTGATCACCACGGGTTTGAGAGCGCCCGCGTGGCTGGACAGATCAGAGCGGCGGGCCAGTTCGGCCAGGCGCAAACCTGCTGCTGCGAGCCATCGTCGGGTGCGTTCGGACTTGATCTTCGCCAGCACCTTGGTGCTGATGCCGAGACCCAGGCCGGCAGGACCGGTCAAGCGCACGAGCAGGAAACTGATCAACAACTCTGTACGAATTTGCGCCACGACTTCAGCGATGTACTGCGGCGGCAACATCCTCAGCCAACTGGTAAAGGCCGCCAGATGAATGAACATCAACGGCTCGTCGCTCAACACCAGCAACACGTTGGCGATCGCTTCAGCCGAGGCGTTCAGCAGCGTGGCGAGTTCGACTTCGCTCAGGTATTGAAGGAGTTTTTCGCTGTTGGCCTGCAGGTCTGCCATCAGGGCAAAGACCTGCTTCACGTCATCCCATAGACCCTGCAGCGTTTTCTCGAACCCAAGCCAGTCCGCTTGCTGCAACAGGCCGTAGCGCTGGATGAAATCCGCCTCGGAAAAGTGGCTCCACTGCGGTTCAAACTCGAGGGTCCATTCGTTGCGCAACCAGCCTTCCAGCTCATCGACAACGTCCTGGTAAGAGTCGTACAGCGCTTTGACGTGTTCGCGGGTTACGTTGGGAAAAAAAGTGATGCGGTAGCGCTTGCCACGCCAGCAATCAGGGACGTTGAGGATGCCGCTCGGGCCAATGGTTTGATGGATCGGCTCGCCGTATTTCGCGCCGTCGGCACCTTCGGATATCAACGGTTCGAGCTTGACCGGGGTATTGCCGATGGGCACGAAGCGCGCGGCTTCGAACATGTGCACCAAGGTCAACGGGCCGCTGGCGGGGCATGTGGCAACCGTGGAGCTGACGGGTGTGGTGGAGTTTTTCGGGGCGCTCAGGCGGACTTCGTTGCCGACCTTGAACACTTGCTCGACAGCCAGTGTCCCGCCAGTCCAGAAATTTTCCGCCCAGGATTGATAGTCGTTGAGGCAGAGGCGGAAATCACCGAGCACCGCTTCGACGTCCGGTCGCTGCGGGTTCATGGCAGCGACCACCAGCAGGCCGATGGTGTTGTTCAAGGCCAGCAGCTTGTCTGGATCAAACATTCGCGGGGTTTCGCCTGGAGAAATAGGCGGGAAACTTTGCGTTGGATCAGGCGTGAAAGAAGTCGGGAAAATTGGAGTTTTCTGTAGGGCGAATCGCTAAATCAGTGTCGCCGCTTCGTCATGGGGCGGGTTTTGCCCGTTGCCCTGGGGCTGCCACGCTCGCTATGCTGCTGAAACCTTTAATCCATCACGGAACGGCCGCACCTGAGCCGCCTGGGATATCGTTCAATACGGATCAGATGCGATGAATGCACCGCTGAAAGAATTCGGCCCGATCAAGGCCGTGATTTTCGATATGGACGGCTTGTTGCTGGACACCGAGGGCATTTACACCGAAGTCACGGCTCTGATCGCTGCACGCTATGGGCGAACTTTCGACTGGAGCCTCAAGCAGAACATCATCGGTCGTGGCGCGGGTGATCTGGCGCGCTACGTGGTCGAGGCGCTGGAGCTGCCGATCAGTGCCGAGGAATTCCTGGTGATCCGCGAACCGCTGATGCGCGAGCGTTTTCCTACAGCGCAGGCGATGCCTGGCGCGCAGGAATTGGTTCGGCATCTGAAGGCGCACAACATTCCGATTGCCGTCGGCACCAGTTCTTCGAGCCAGTCGTTCGGTCAGAAAACCACGTTGCATCGCGACTGGTTCGCCTTGTTCGATTTCATCGTCACCGCCGATGACCCGGACGTGGGCGCGGCCAAACCTGCACCGGATATCTTTCTGACTGCCGCGCGGCGCCTGGGCGTTGCTCCCCGGGATTGTCTGGTGTTCGAAGATTCACCGTTCGGTGTCACGGCGGCGAAGGCAGCGGGGATGACCGCGATCGCGATTCCGGACGCGGCCATGGCTGACGAAAAGTACGCACACGCCGATGGCATTCTTCGTACGCTCAAATCCTTCAAGCCGGGCGCCTTTGGCTTGCCGGCGCTGGAATGGGCCTGACATCTGTAGGCATTTGATCGGCGACTAATTCCAGGCGTACTTCATCCGTTCTCTGAACAGACAACTTTTGAGGTACGTCCGGTGACCCCGCTGACTTTGCTGTGCCTGCCTTATTCTGGCGCGAGCGCCATGGTCTATAGCCGCTGGCGGCGCAAACTGCCGGAGTGGATCAAGCTGCAACCGGTGGAATTGCCGGGGCGTGGCGCGCGCTACGGCGAGCCGTTGCACACCGACATGCGCCGCCTGGCCCTGCAATTGGCCCACGAACAAAAAGCCATGCTCAAGGCACCGTATGCCTTGTTCGGCCATAGCCTGGGTGCCTTGCTCGCCTGTGAGATGGCCCATGCGTTTCGTTCGCTGGGCGTTGCGGAACCGGTGGCCTTGTTCGCCTCCGGCACCGCTGCACCAACCATGCGTCTGGAATACGACCGTGGTTTTGCCGAGCCGAAAACCGATGCCGAATTGATCGAGCAACTGCGCAGCCTCAATGGCACCCGCGAAGAAGTGCTGGCCAATCAGGAACTGATGAGCCTGACACTGCCGATCCTGCGCGCCGACTTCCAGCTCTGCGGACGTTTCGAGCCGATCCAGCGACCACTGCTCAAGTGTCCGGTGCACGTACTCGGCGGCAAGGCAGACCGAGCGACCACCGAGCAGTTGATCGGCTGGAGCAAGGAAACCCACGGCAGCTTTTCCTTAGACATGCTCGCTGGCGGGCACTTCTTCATTCATGAGCATGAAGCCAAGGTACTCAAGGTGATCAAGGATCAGCTCGACGTTCATCATCGACGGCACGCTATGGCCGTCACTGCCTGACCCCGATTCT
>NZ_RCOB01000167.1:0-24016 GCF_004307665.1 Pseudomonas sp. Sample_16 | reverse complement strand
GAGCAAGCTTTGCTCCTACCGGTTTTGGGTTGGTCAGTTTTCTGTTATCGCCCTCGTTTTATCTCTCTTCTGATAGTTGTTCTCATTCGCTAATTTTTCCGGTCTGCATTCGTTTTATAGGGACGACGTGCCTTTGTGCTTCCCGCCACTGATCCGGATACCAAGAAATGAATGCTGAAGACTCCTTGAAACTTGCTCGCCGGTTTATCGGGTTGCCCCTGGAAAAGCGCCAGGTGTTCCTCGCGGCCTTGCACAAGGAGGGCGTTGATTTCGCCCGTTTTCCCATTCCTGCCGGCGTCGACGCCGAGGATCGCCAGGCGCTGTCGTACGCCCAGCAACGCATGTGGTTTCTCTGGCAACTGGACCCGCAAAGCGGTGCGTATAACTTGCCCGGTGCGGTGCGCCTGAGCGGTCGTCTGAATCTGGCGGCGCTGGAACAGGCCTTCGCCAGCCTGGTGGCACGTCACGAAACCCTGCGAACGGTGTTTGCGCCGCAGCCCGACGACAGTCTGCTGCAAGTGCCGGCCACGGCGCCGCTGGTGATCGAACACGTCGATTTCTGCAGCTTGCCGGCCAATGAGCGCGAGCAAGCCGTGGCACAAGCCGCCGAGCGGCAATCGATATTGCCGTTCGACCTGGGCACGGGGCCGCTGCTGCGTGTCACCTTGCTCAAACTCGCCGAGCAGGAACACGTCCTGCTGCTGACCCTGCACCACATCGTCTCGGATGGCTGGTCGATGAACGTGCTGATCGATGAATTCATCCGCTGCTACGACGCTTTCGATGCCGGTACGCAACCGCAACTGGCGCCATTGCCGATCCAATACAGCGACTACGCCTTGTGGCAGCGGCGCTGGCTGGAGGCGGGCGAGCAAGCGCGGCAGCTCGAATACTGGCAGGCACAATTGGGCGACGAACACCCGGTGCTGGAACTGCCGCTGGATCATCCGCGCCCGGCAATGCCGAGTCATCGTGGCACCCGCTACGAGTTCGCCGTCGACGAGCACCTCGCCGAGCAACTGCGCGCCACTGCACAGAGGCACAACGTCACGTTGTTCATGCTGCTGCTCGGCGCGTTCAACGTGCTCCTGCACCGCTACACAGGCCAGCGCGACATCCGCGTCGGTGTGCCGATTGCCAACCGCAACCTCGGCGAAATCGAAGGCCTGATCGGTTTCTTCGTCAACACCCAGGTGCTGCGCACGCAACTGGACGGCCAGACTCGGGTCGACGAACTGCTGCATCGCATCAAGGAAACGGCCCTTGGCGCACAGGCTCATCAAGACTTGCCGTTCGAGCGACTGGTCGAAGCCTTGAAACTGGAACGCAGCCTCAGCCATACGCCGCTGTTCCAGGTGATGTACAACCACCAGCCGCAGGTTGCCGACATCAGCAGCGTCACTACCGCCTCCGGTTTGGCGCTGGGCATGATCGAGTGGCAAGGGCGCACCACCCAGTTCGACCTGACCCTCGATACCTATGAAAAGGCGGGAAAGCTGCACGCCGCATTGACCTACGCCAACGACCTGTTTGACGCCACGACCATCGCACGTATGGCGCAGCACTGGACGCGCTTGCTGCAAGGCATGGTCGGCGATTCACAGCAACGCATCAGTGATTTGCCGATGCTGGAACAGGCCGAATACCAGCGCATCGTGCACGACTGGAACCGCGCCGATGAACGCTTCGCCGAAGATTTGTGCATTCATCAGATGATCGGCAAGCAAGTGTCCGAAAGCCCTGACGCATTGGCCGTGACCTTTGCGGACAAACGCCTGACCTACAGCGAACTCGACCAGCAAGCCAATCGCCTGGCACACAAACTGATCGAACTGGGCGTCGGCCCGGAAATCCGCGTCGGCGTGGCAATGCAGCGCTCCGAACAGCTGCTGGTGGCCTTGCTCGCGGTACTCAAGGCTGGCGGTGCCTACGTACCGCTCGACCCGGATTACCCGGCCGAGCGTGTCGCCTACATGCTGGAAGACAGCCGCGCGCTGCTGCTGTTGACCGAACAGGACGTGGCCAAGACCCTGAACGTGCAGGCCGCAACCCAATTGCTGATGCTCGATGGCATGGCGACAGGCCTGGCCGATTACCCGAGCGATGCCCCGATCACCCGTGTCACGCCGGACAACCTGGCCTACGTGATCTACACCTCCGGCTCCACCGGCAAACCCAAGGGCGTGGCCATCGCCCACCGTAACGTGCTGGCGCTGATCGACTGGTCCGCATCGGTTTACAGCCGCGAAGACATCCAGGGCGTGCTGGCCTCGACCTCGGTGTGCTTCGATCTGTCGGTGTGGGAGTTGTTCGTCACCCTGGCCAACGGCGGTTCGCTGATCATCGCCCGCAATGCCCTGGAGCTGCCGCAACTGCCGGCCCGGGATCAGGTGCGGTTGATCAACACCGTGCCTTCGGCGATCAATGCGCTGCAACGCGACGGGCAGATCCCGCCGAGCGTGCGCATCATCAACCTGGCCGGTGAGCCGCTCAAGCAAAGCCTGGTGGAGGCGTTGTACCGGCAAGCGAGCGTCGAGCATGTCTACGACCTGTACGGCCCGTCGGAAGACACCACTTATTCGACCTGGACCCGCCGCGAGGCCGCTGGCCGCGCCAACATCGGCCGCCCGCTCAAGCACACCGCCAGCTATCTGCTCGATGCCGACCTGCAACCGGTGCCGCAGGGCGTGTCTGCCGAGCTGTACCTCAGCGGTGCCGGGATCACGCGCGGCTACCTCGCACGGCCCGGCATGACCGCTGAAAAGTACGTACCCAATCCGTTTTCCAGCACTGGCGAACGCCTGTACCGCACCGGCGACCTGACCCGGTATCAGGCCGACGGTACTCTGCAATACGTGGGCCGCATCGACCATCAGGTCAAGGTCCGCGGTTTCCGTATCGAGCTGGGAGAAATCGAAGCGCGGTTGTTGCAGCAGGACGCCGTGAGAGAGCTGGCGGTGTTGGCTCAGGACGGTGTCAGCGGTCAGCAGTTGGTGGCGTACATTGTGCCGAGTGACTTGGCACTGATAGTCGATGCCGATGCGCAAGCGATCCTGCGCGAGACGCTGAAAGCGGCGCTGCGTCAGCATTTGCCGGACTACATGGTCCCGGCGTTCCTGCTGTTCCTCGAACATCTGCCGCTGACCCCTAACGGCAAACTCGACCGCAAGGCGTTGCCGTCGATTGATGGCGTTACGCAACAACGCGAACACGTTGCACCTCGTAGCGAATCGGAAAAAGCCCTCGCCGCCATCTGGCAAGACGTGCTGGCCATCGACAGCGTCGGCCTGGAAGACAACTTTTTCGAGCTGGGCGGCGACTCCATCGTTTCGATGCAAGTGGTCAGCCGTGCGCGGCAGGCCGGGATCGTGCTCAGCCCCAAGGACTTGTTCCAGCACCAGACCATCCGCAGCCTCGCTCAAGCCGCACGCTCTGGCGGGCCATCGCAGATCGATCAAGGTCCGGCGGTTGGCGAAGTGGCACTGGCCCCGGTGCAGCAATGGTTTTTCGAACAAGAGATCCCCGAGCGTCAGCACTGGAACCAGTCGCTGCTGCTGGTACCGCGGGTGGCATTGAATGTCGAAGTGCTGAAGCGGGCCCTGGAGCAATTGCTGACTCAACACGACAGCTTGCGGCTGCGTTATGCACAGGCAGAAAACGCCTGGCTGCAAACCTACGCCGCGCCGACCACGCAGTCGGTGTTGTGGCAGCGCAAGGCGCAATCGGTCGGTCAGCTCAACGCCTTGTGCGATGAAGCCCAGCGCAGCCTCGACCTGCACAACGGACCGTTGCTGCGGGCAATGCTGGTTGCGATGGCCGATGGCTCAGAACGTTTGCTGTTGGTTATCCACCACTTGGCGGTGGACGGTGTTTCCTGGCGCGTGCTGCTGGAAGATTTGCAGCACTTCTACAACGGCGGTACCGCGCAGGCGAAAACCAGCAGCTATCAGCGTTGGGTCGCACGTTTGCAGGCGCATCTGCCGGCCTTCGAACGCAACCTTGGTCACTGGCAGAGCCAACTGCACGATGCGCCGAACGACCTGCCCTGCGAGCGCCCGAACGCTGCGCTGGAAAACCGCTACGAGCAAAAGCTCGAACTCAAACTCGACAGCGAGCAAACCCGCAAGCTGCTGCAACAGGCGCCGGCGGCTTACCGCACCCAGGTCAACGACCTGTTGCTGACCGCACTGGCCCGCGCCGTTTGCCGCTGGAGCGGGCAGGGCAGCACGTTGATTCAGCTCGAGGGTCATGGCCGCGAAGACCTGTTCGATGGGATCGACCTGACCCGCACTGTCGGCTGGTTCACCAGCCTGTTCCCGGTCAACCTGAAACCCTGCGCCGATCTCGGCGCGTCGATCAAAACCATCAAGGAGCAATTGCGCAACGTGCCGGACAAAGGCCTGGGCTACGGCGCGCTGCGTTATCTCGGCTCGAAGCCGGTACGCGATGCACTGGCGGGGTTGCCGCAACCGCGCATCACCTTCAACTATCTCGGGCAGTTCGACCGGCAGTTCGATGAAGGCGCATTGTTCACGCCGTCCGCTGAAGGCAACGGTGTGGCGCAGGACCCCACGGCGCCGCTCGGCAACTGGCTGGTGGTTGAAGGCCAGGTCTACGGCGGCGAGTTGTCCCTGAGCTGGGGTTTCAGCCGCGAGATGTTCGACACCGCGACCATCCAGCGTCTGGCTGACGAGTACACGTTGCAGCTCAACGCACTGATCGATCATTGCTGCGCGCTTGAAGTGGCGCAGGCCACGCCGTCGGACTTCCCGTTGGCGCAGATCGATCAGGCGCAACTCGATGGATTGCCGCTCTGCGTCTCGACGCTGGAAGACTTGTATCCGCTGTCGCCGATGCAACAAGGCATGTTGTTCCACACCCTGCACGAGCCGCAGGTCGGCGCCTACATCAGTCAGTTGCGTTTGGACATCGGTGGCCTGGACGTCGAGCGTTTCAGCCGCGCCTGGCAGGCCGCGGTCGAACGTCACGACATTCTGCGCAGCAGCTTCCATTGGCAGGGGCTCGACGTCGCGCATCAGGCGATTGCCCGGCAGGTGACGCTGCCGCTCGAGGTGCTTGAAGCGACCGACACCGACGCACTGGCCGATGCCGAACGGGCGCGAGGTTTCGAACTGGGCAGCGCGCCGCTGTTGCGCTTGAAACTGGTGTGTACCGGCACCGACGCCTGGCATCTGATCTACACCAGCCATCACATCCTGATGGATGGCTGGAGCAACGCGCAGTTGCTTGCCGAAGTGATCGAGTTTTACGCAGGCGGGCAATCGCTGCCGGCGCCGACGGGGCAGTACCGCGATTACCTCGGCTGGTTGCAACAGCAAGCGGCCGACGCTGGCGAGCAGTTCTGGAAAGCTGCGCTGGCACCGCTGCACACACCGACGATGCTGGCCGAAGCCCTGCGCCCACCCGTCGGCGTCGAGGGCAGCGAGGACCTTCGCGTGACCCTCGACAGCCGCGCCACCCAGCGCCTGGGCGAGTTTGCCCGCCAGCAAAAAGTCACCCTCAACACCGTGTTGCAAGCGGCATGGAGCCTGTTGCTGCAACGCTACACCGGTCAGGATTGCGTGGTGTTCGGTGCCACGGTGGCCGGGCGTTCGGCACCGCTGCCGGGCATCGAAGAGCAACTGGGGCTGTTCATCAACACGCTGCCGCTGGTGTGCTCGATGAAGCCCGACCAGAGCGTCAGCCAGTGGTTGGGTGAACTGCAAGGCCTGAACCTGGCGATGCGCGAGTTCGAGCACGTGCCGCTGTACGACATTCAAGGCTGGGCGGGGCAACAGGGTTCGACGTTGTTCGACAGCCTGCTGGTGTTCGAAAACTTCCCCGTCGCCGAAGCCCTGAAGCAGGGGGCGCCGGCCGGGTTGTCGTTCGGCAACCTGCATAACCATGAACGCACCCACTATCCGCTGACCCTCGGCGTCGAGCTGGGCGAAGCGTTGAGTGTCGATTTCAGCTATGACGCGGCGCGTTTCAGTGCCGCTCAGGTGGCGCAGCTCGCAGCCAATCTGCAGCACCTGCTGAGGCAATTCGTGGCAACGCCGGAAATGGCACTGGGAGAGCTGGAACTGCTCGATATCGCAGGCAAGCACGCGTTGCTCGCCATCAGTCAACCGGCAATGGTCGAGTTATCCACAGGGCTTTTGGCGCACGAGCGAATTGCCGCGCAAGCCGCTGCCGCTCCGGATGCGCTGGCATTGCAGGTCGATGACCAAAACCTGAGCTACGGCGAACTCAATGCCCAGGCCAACCGCCTGGCTCATCGTCTGATCGACAACGGCGCCGGCCCCGGCAAACGTATCGGCCTGGCCTTGCGGCGCGGTCCACAGTTGATTGTCAGTTTGCTCGCGGTACTGAAAAGCGGCGCGGCCTATGTGCCACTGGACCCGAAATACCCGGCCGAACGCCTGGGCTACATGATCGAAGACAGCCGCCTTGAGGTGCTGCTGTGCGAACACGGCCTGCTGGCCGATTTGCCGCTGCCAGTGCATCTGCGCCTGTTGAGCCTTGATGAAACCGCAGGCTACCCGGCCAACGATCCACCAAGCCATGTCGTTGCCGAGGATCTGGCCTACATCATCTACACCTCCGGTTCCACCGGCCGGCCCAAAGGCGTGGCGATTGCCCACGGTGCGCTGCGCGAGTTTTGCCAGACCGCCGCCGATTATTCGCGGTTGTCGGCCGCCGACCGCGTGCTGCAATTCGCCACCTTCAGCTTCGACGGTTTCGTCGAGCAGTGCTACCCGGCGCTGTGCGTCGGCGCGGCGTTGATCATGCGCGGTGACGACTTGTGGGACGCCGGCCGGCTGGCCGCGCAAATCGTCGCCCAAGGCGTCACCGTGGCCGATTTGCCTGCGGCCTACTGGTTCCTGCTGGCCCGCGAATGCGCCAGTGGCGTGGTGCGTAACCTTGGTGATTTGCGCCAGGTGCACGTCGGCGGCGAAGCCATGTCGGTGGAGGGTTTACGCCTGTGGCATCAGGCCGGTCTGAGCCGTGTGCGGTTGCTCAATACCTACGGTCCGACTGAAGCGACCGTGGTCTCCAGTGTGCACGATTGCCAACTGCAAGATGCCAGCGATGCGTTCGGTATCCCGATTGGTCGTGCGATCCCCGGTCGTGCGCTGTATGTGCTGGACTCGGCGGGTCAGTTGCTGCCGGCCGATGGCGTCGGCGAACTGTGCATCGGTGCTCCGGCCTGCCTGGCGCAAAGTTATTTCGACCGCCCGGCGCTGACCGCCGAACGCTTTCTGCCCGACCCGTTTGCCCGTGAACCGGGGGCGCGGCTGTACCGCAGCGGTGACCTGGCGCGCTATAACGCCCAGGGTGATCTGGAGTACGTCGGGCGCATCGACCATCAGGTGAAAATTCGCGGGTTGCGCATCGAGATGGGCGAGATCGAAGCTTGCCTGCAAGCTCGAGCCGAGGTACGTGAAGCGGCGGTCATCGCCCAGGACGCTACGCAACTGGTGGCGTACATCGTCGCCAGTGGCGTGGTTGCGTCCGAGACACAATACCTGCAAGCGCTCAGGTCGGTTCTGCGCCAGTCGCTGCCGGAATACATGGTGCCGAGCCATTTGCTCCTGCTCGACAAGCTGCCACTCAACAACAATGGCAAACTCGACCGCAAGGCCTTGCCAAGGGTTGAAGCCAGTGCTGCACAACGGGCCTTCGTCGCACCGCTGGAAGGGCTGGAATCGCAGCTGGCGCAGATCTGGCAGCATGTGCTGCAAGTGGAACAAGTGGGCCGCGACGACAACTTCTTCGAGTTGGGTGGCCACTCGTTGCGGGTACTGCAAGTGATTTCGCGGGTGCGTCAGCAACTGAACATCGAACTGTCGGTGAGCAGCCTGTTTTCCGCTGCGAGTCTCTCGGAGTTTGCCGAGCGTGCGGCGCTTGCCGAAATCAGCGCTCAGCCGCCACTGCAACCTGCGGCGGCCGATCAGCCGCGAGTTCTGTCCTACGCCCAGCAGCGCCAGTGGATTCTCTGGCAACTGGACCCGCACAGCAGTGCCTACAACATCCCGGCCGCACTGCGCCTGAAAGGGCCGTTGAACCGCGACGCACTGCGTGCAGCCTTCCTGCACTTGCAGGCCCGTCACGAAACCCTGCGCACGACCTTCGAACAGGACGGTCAGCAGGCCCGCCCGTTGGTGCACGCCGAGCTGGCGTTGCAGTTGAGCGAGCGACCAGTTGTTGAGTCGGCGCTCAGCGATGCGCTGGCCGAAGAAATTGCCCAGCCGTTCGACCTGCGCACCGGTCCGCTGTGGCGAGCGTTGCTGCTGCAAGTCGGCGCCGAAGAGCATGTACTGGTGCTGACCGTGCACCACATCGCCGCCGACGGCTGGTCGATGCAGGTGATGGTCGATGAATTCAGTGCTTTGTATCAGGCCGCCATCGAGGGTTGCGCGCCTGACCTCAACAGCTTGCCGGTGGCTTACAGCGACTATGCCCGCTGGCAGCGCGACTGGCTGGAAGCGGGCGAGGGCGCTCGGCAACTGGCGTGGTGGCGCGAGCAACTGGACGGCAGTCAGGCACCGCTGGAACTGCCGAGCGAACTGAGCCGTCCGGCCCGTCGCAGCGGGCGCGGTGCCAGCCTGATGCTCAACGTCGATCGGCAACTGCTGGCTGGTTTGCGTGAGCAGGCACAGGAGCAGCAAGTGACCTTGTTCATGTTGTTGCTGGCGAGCTTGCAGACCTTGCTGCACCGCCACAGCGGGCAGTCGGGTATCAGCGTCGGCGTGCCGAGCGCCGGTCGTTCGCGGATCGAAACCGAAGGCCTGATTGGCTTCTTCATCAACACCCAGGTGCTGCGTGCCGAGATCGACGGGCAACAGCCGTTCAGCGTCTTGTTGCAACAGGTCAAACAAACGGCACTGATGGCGCAGGCTCATCAGGACTTGCCGTTCGAGCAATTGGTCGATGCCATGCAGCCTGACCGCAGCCTCAATCACAGCCCATTGTTTCAGGTGCTCTACAACCACCAGCAGCAGATGGGCGCGAGCGTCGAGCGGGTGGTCGGCGGTTTGCAGGTCGAGCGCTTGCACTGGCAACAGCACACCGCACAATTCGATCTGGTGCTCGATACCCAGGAACAAGGCGACACACTGGACGCCAGCCTGACCTATGCCAGCGATCTGTACGACGAAGCCTCGATGCAGCGCTTCGCCGAGCAATGGCTGAACCTGCTGCGTGCGGTGGTGGCCGATCCGCAGCAGCGCGTCGCCGAACTGCCGTTGCTGCAAGCCTCGCATTACGACGCTTTGATCGAGCACTGGAACCCGGCGTTCCAGCTGCAAGCGCCATCGCCGACCTTGCATCAGTTGTTCGAAGCGCAAGCCGCGCAACGGCCGGACGCGATTGCATTGGTTTTTGAGGGCGAACACCTGACCTACGCCGCGCTCAACGCCCAGGCCAACCGCCTGGCGCGCAAGCTGCGCGAGCAGGGTGTCGGGCCGGAAGTGCGCGTGGGCATCTCCACCGAGCGGGCGCTGCCGCTGGTGGTCGGTCTGCTGGCGATTCTCAAGGCCGGTGGCGCCTATGTGCCGCTCGATCCGCAATACCCCGCCGAGCGCTTGAGCTACATGATCGACGACAGCGGCATTGCGCTGCTGTTGACCCAGTCTCACTTGATCGACGGTTTGCCGGCACGTGATGGCGTGCAGGTGCTCGACCTGGGCGCGATGCAACTGGACGCTTACAGCGCCGACAACCTGGCGCCGCTGGCGACGGCGGACAATCTTGCCTACGTGATCTACACCTCCGGTTCCACCGGTCGCCCGAAAGGCGCTTTGCTCAGCCACGGCAACGTCGGGCGCTTGCTGACGGCCACCGCCGAACAGTTCAACTTCGGTCCGGACGATGTGTGGACCTTGTTCCATTCCTACGCGTTCGATTTCTCTGTGTGGGAGCTGTTCGGTTCGCTGTGCACCGGCGGGCGCCTGATCATCGTGCCGTACTACATCAGCCGTGAGCCGCAGGCATTCCACCGCTTGCTCTGCGATCAAGGGGTGACGGTGTTGAACCAGACCCCGACCGCGTTCCGCCAGTTGCTGCCGATTGCCTGCGCCAGCGCACGCGGTCTGGCGCTGCGTCAGGTGATCTTCGGCGGTGAAGCACTGGAAGTGGCGAGCTTGCGCCCGTGGTTCGAACGCTTCGGCGATCAACAGCCAACGCTGGTGAACATGTATGGCATCACCGAAACCACGGTGCACGTGACCTACCGCGCCATTCGCCGGGCCGACCTCGACGGCAAGGCGCAGAGCCCGATCGGCCTGCCGATCCGCGACCTGCGCTGGTACTTGCTCGACAGCCAGTTACAACCGGTGCCGGTGGGGGTGGCAGGCGAGCTGTACATCGCTGGCGCCGGTCTGGCGCGGGGTTATCACGGACGTTTCGGCCTCACCGCCGAACGCTTTGTACCGAGCCCGTTCGACGCTTCGCAACGGCTCTATCGCAGTGGCGACCTGGCGCGCCAACGTGCCGACGGCAGCATCGATTACCTCGGGCGCATCGACCAGCAAGTGAAGATCCGCGGTTTCCGCATCGAACTGGGCGAGATCGAAGCCGCGCTGCTGGCGCAACCCGGCGTTCGCCAGGCGGTGTTGAGCGTGTACACCGCTGACGCCGGGCCGCAGCTCTGCGCCTATGTCGTCGCCGAGCAAACCCCGCATGACCCGATTGCCTGGCGTGACAACCTGCGCGCCGCGCTCAAGGTCGACCTGCCGGACTACATGGTGCCAAGCCACTGGCTGCTGCTCGATGACTTGCCGCTGACCAGCAACGGCAAGCTCGACCGCAAGGCTTTGCCGCTGCCGTTTGCCGAAGACTGGCAGCGACCGTTCGAAGCCCCAGAGGGCCAACTCGAACAGCAACTGGCGGCGATCTGGGCCGACGTGCTGGGCGTGGCGCAGATCGGGCGGCGCGACAACTTCTTTGAATTGGGCGGGCACTCGCTGCTCGCCGCCCAGGCCAATGCCCGCGTGGAACTGGAATTGGGCATCGAGCTGCCGTTGCGCGCGCTGTTCGAAAGCCACGACCTTCAGGCTTACGCCGCCATGGCCTCGCAACAAGCCCCGACTGACAACGATGCACGTCTGGATGCGCTTGAGTCGCTTCTCGACGAGATGGAGATCAACTGATGGAACACAGCACCGCCATGCGTATCGCCACCCGCTTCGCCGGCCTGCCTGCCGACAAGCGCCGCGAGTTTTTGAGCAAGATGCAAGAGCAGGGTGTGAGCTTCGGTCAACTGCCGATTCCAGCCGCCGTCGAGCCGCCAGCGCACTTTGAACTGTCCTACGCGCAGCAGCGCCAATGGTTCCTCTGGCAGCTCGATCCACAGGGTTCGGCCTACAACATTCCCGCGGCCCTGCGTCTGCATGGACCGTTGAATGTAGAGGCCCTGCAACAGAGTTTTGACCGGTTGCTGGAACGGCACCAAAGCCTGCGCAGCCGTTTTGTCGAGGATGACGGCCAGGTGCTGCAATCCTTGGCGACGTTCACTTCATTGGCCATCGAGCAGCACGATTTGCGCGATGAACCTGCGGCGCAACGCTTCGAATGTGCAATGAAAAAAGTCGAGCAGGAGATCGCCCGCCCATTCGATTTGCAGCTCGGACCGTTGTTGCGTGTCAGCCTGCTGCAACTGGATGCCGAGGATCATGTGCTGGTGCTGACCTTGCACCACATCGTCACCGATGGCTGGTCGATGGGGGTCTTGGTCGAAGAGTTTTCCCGACTGTATGCCGCCCATTGCCAAGGGCTGGACGCAGAACTGCAAGGGTTGCCGATCCAGTATTCGGATTACGCCGCGTGGCAACGGCGCTGGATGGAAGCGGGGGAGCTGGAACGGCAACTGAACTGGTGGCGTGAAAAACTCGGCAGCGAACAGCCGCTACTTGAACTGCCGACCGATCGCCCACGCCCGGCCCAGCCGAGCCAGCGCGGTGCGCGACTGGACTTCGCCCTCGACGCGGACTTGGCCAGCGGTCTGCTGACCCTGGCCAAACAACGCGGCGTGACGCCGTTCATGCTGTTGCTGGCCAGTTTCCAGGCCTTGCTCTATCGCTACAGCGGTCAAGCCGACCTGCGCGTCGGTGTGCCGATCGGTAACCGTAATCGCAGCGAAACCCGTGGCCTGATCGGTTTCTTCGTTAACACCCAAGTGATGCGCGCCGAACTCGACGGGCGCCTGCCGTTCAGCCAGTTACTGGAGCAGACCCGCGTCACTTCGCTGGATGCCCAGGATTACCAGGACTTGCCGTTCGAGCGTCTGGTGCAGGCGCTGCAAGGCGAGCGCAGCCTCAGCCACAGCCCGCTGTTCCAGGTGATGTTCAACCACCAGCAAGCCCGGCCGGCAGCGGTCAGCGGTTTGCTGGCGGGGCTGCGGGTCGAGGCGTTGAACGCCACGGCGCAGACCACGCAATTCGATCTGCAACTCGACACCCAGGAACAGGGTGACCAACTGTTCGCCAGCCTGACCTACGCCACCGACCTGTTCGACGCCGAGCGCATCGAAACACTGGCCCGGCATTGGCGCAACTTGCTGGCCGGCGTGCTGGCAAACCCGCAAACCCCGCTGGCCGAATTGCCACTGCTGGATGTCGACGAGCGCCTGCGTATCCTCGATGAACTCAACGACACCGCTCAGGACTATCCGGGCGAAGTCTGCGTGCAACGGCACTTCGAAGCGCGGGTGCTTGAAAATCCTCAAGCGACGGCGCTGGTGTTCCAGGGCCAGACCCTGAGTTATGCACAGCTGAATCTGCGCGCCAACCGCCTGGCCCATCACTTGCGCGGGCGAGGTGTCGGCCCGGAAGTGATCGTCGGGATCGCTTGCGAGCGTTCGCTGGAAATGGTCGTCGGCCTGTTGGCGATTCTCAAGGCCGGTGGCGCCTATGTGCCGCTGGACCCGGAGTATCCGCGCGATCGCCTGAGCTACATGATCGAAGACAGCGGTATTTCGCTGTTGCTGACCCAGGAGCATTTGCTGTCTCAATTGCCGACGCCGGACGACGTGCGCACCTTGTGCCTGCACGCCGAAGCCGATTGGCTGAGCGATCTGCCGGGCAGCGATCTGCCGAACATCGCCGTGGCGGAAAACCTCGCCTACATGATCTACACCTCCGGTTCCACCGGTAAGCCAAAAGGCGCGGGCAACCGCCATGTGGCGTTGCACAACCGTATCGAATGGATGCAGGAAGCCTACAACCTGCAACCGTCGGACCGCGTGCTGCAAAAGACGCCGTTCAGTTTCGACGTGTCGGTGTGGGAGTTTTTCTGGCCGCTGATGAAAGGCGCCACGCTGGTGATCGCCGCACCGGGTGAGCATCGCGACCCGCAACGCCTTGCCGCGTTGATCGTCGAGCAGTCGATCACCACGCTGCACTTCGTGCCGTCGATGCTCTCGGCGTTCATTGGCGCTGATGAAGCGCTGGCCTGCACCTCGCTGACCCGGATCATTTGCAGCGGTGAAGCGCTGCCGATGGAGTTGCAGCGCCAGACCCTGCGCAGCCTGCCCCGAGCCAACCTGTACAACCTGTACGGCCCGACCGAAGTGGCCATCGACGTGACTCACTGGACCTGCGTCGAAGAGGGCCGCGACAGCGTGCCGATCGGCCGCCCGATCGCCAACCTGCGCACCTGTATCCTCGACAGCGAACTGCAACCGTTGCCGCTGGGCGCGGTGGGTGAGTTGTACCTCGGCGGTGTCGGCCTGGCCCGCGGTTACCACCGTCGCGGCGCGTTGACCGCCGAGCGTTTTGTGGTCGACCCGTTCGGCAGCGGCGAGCGTTTGTACCGCACCGGCGACCTGGCGCGTTACCGCGCCGACGGCGCCATCGACTACTGCGGACGCATCGACCATCAAGTGAAGATCCGTGGCTTGCGCATTGAACTGGGGGAAATCGAAGCGCGCCTGCAAGAACATGCCAGTGTGCAGGAAGCCGTGGTGCTGGCCCTCGACGGCCCGAGCGGCAAGCAACTGGTGGCCTACATCGTGCCGCAGGAACGTACCTTGGTCGACGCCGATGCCGAAGGGCAGGGCGTGTGGCGTGAAAGCCTGAAAAGCCATTTGCTCGGCAGCCTGCCGGATTACATGGTGCCGGCGCAGACGGTGCTCATCGAGCAAATGCCCCTGAGCCCCAACGGCAAGCTGGACCGCAAACGCCTGCCGACGCCGACCGCGCAGGTCAGCCAGCGCGCATTCGACGCACCGCGCAGTGCCCATGAGCAGGTGCTGGCGCAGATCTGGCAGGACGTGCTGGGCGTTGAACAGGTCGGGCGTCAGGACAACTTCTTTGAGCTGGGCGGCGACTCGATCATCTCGATCCAGGTGGTCAGCCGTGCTCGCCGCGCCGGCCTGAGCCTGCAACCGCGCGACCTGTTCCAGCAGCAAACCCTGCAAGCCTTGGCCGCCGTGGTCAAGGAGCAAGCCGCGCCGCTGGCACAACAGGGGCCGGTGGACGGCGTACAAACACTCACGCCGATCCAGCGCTGGTTCTTCGAAGAGCCGATCCCGCACCGCGCACACTGGAACCAGGCGGTGTTGCTGACACCGCGCGAAACCCTTGAGTTGCCGCGCCTGCAAGGCGCCCTGCAACGTGTGCTCAAGCAACACGATGCCTTGCGTTTGCGATTCAGCCAGGTCGACGGTCAATGGTCGGCGCGCTATGTCGGCGCCGACAGTACCGACGTCATCGACATGCTCTGGACCGCCCGCGTCGCCAGCGATGCCTCGCTCGAATCGGTGTGCGACGAAGCCCAGCGCAGCCTCAGCCTGCAGGACGGGCCGCTGCTGCGAGTGGCGCTGATCGCCCACGCCGACGGATCGCAACGGTTGCTGCTGGTGATCCATCACCTGGCGGTGGACGGGGTTTCGTGGCGGGTGTTGCTGGAAGATTTGCAGGCTGCTTATCAAGGTGAAGAACTGCCGCCGAAGACCAGCGCGTTCCAGGCCTGGGCCGACAAGCTCGGCGCTTACGCACGCTCTGAAACCGCCGCCGAACTGCACTGGTGGCAGGCGCAACTGGCCGGGGCCAGCGATTCGCTGCCGGCAGCCAACCCGCAAGCGAGTCAGGCCGGGCATCTGCGCCAGGGCGTGAGCATCGGCCTGGACCGCGATCAGACTCGCCAATTGCTGCAACAGGCACCGGCGGCCTACCGCACCCAAGTCAACGACCTGCTGCTCACCGCACTGGCCCGCACCCTCAGCCGTTGGACCGGCCACGCATCGGCGCTGATCCAGCTCGAAGGCCATGGCCGCGAAGAACTGTTCGACGACATCGACCTGACCCGCACCGTCGGCTGGTTCTCCAGCCTGTTCCCGGTGCGCCTGACGCCGACCGCCGAGCTCGGCGCTTCGATCAAGGCGATCAAACAGCAACTGCGCGAAGTTCCAGGCAAAGGCCTGGGCTACGGCCTGCTGCGCTACATGGGCGATGCTGCGGCGCAATCGGCATTGGCCGCGCTGCCCCAGGCGCGGGTGACGTTCAACTATCTCGGCCAGTTCGACCAGAGCTTTGCCGAGGACGCCTTGTTCTCCCCAGCCAAGGAGTCCAGCGGTGCCGCGCAATCGGCGGATGCGCCGTTGCCGAACTGGCTGTCGGTGGACGGCCAGGTCTACGGCGGCGAATTGAAACTCGATTGGACCTTCAGCCGTGAATGCTTCGACCTGCGCGACATTGAAGCTCTGGCGATCGATTTTCGTGCTGAGCTGTTGGCGCTGATCGACCATTGCCTGAGCGACGGCGCGGGCGGCGTGACCCCGGCGGACTTCCCGCTGGCGCGGCTGAGCCAGGCGCAACTTGATGAATTGCCGGTGCCGCCGGCGCATATCGAAGACGTGTATCCGCTGTCGCCGATGCAGGCCGGTTTGCTGTTCCACAGCCTCTTTGAGTCGGCGTCCGGCGCCTATGTCAACCAGCTCAGCGTCGAGGTACGCGGCCTTGATGCGCAACGATTGGGCCGGGCGTGGCAAGCGGTGCTAGACAGTCATGCGATCCTGCGCAGCAGCTTTCACTTCCCACAGGGTTTCGAAGCGCCAGTGCAGCTGGTCCATCGTCATCTTGAGTTGCCGATGACCTGCCTTGACTGGCGTGATCGCGACGATCAGGCCGAAGCACTGGCGCAACTGATCGACAGCGAACGCCTGCAACTGGATTCAACTCAAGCGCCGTTGATGCGTTTGACGCTGGTGCGCCTGGATGACGAGCGTCAGCAACTGATCTACACCCACCATCACCTGTTGCTCGACGGCTGGAGCAATTCGTTGTTGCTGAGTGAAGTGTTGCAGCGTTACGCCGGACAGGAAGTGCCCGCGCCAATCGGACGATTCGCCGACTACATCGGCTGGCTGCAACGTCAGGATGCCGAGGCAGACGAGGCCTTTTGGCGCGGGCAACTGGCGAGCCTGGACAACCCGACGCTGTTATCTCAGAGCCTTGCACATGGCGTTGACAAACAGCCGTCGCCAGCGGAGTTTGCCGACCATCGCCAGACCTTCGATGTCGCCACCAGCCAACGTTTCAGCGACTTTGCCCGCCAACAGAAAGTCACCCTCAACACCTTGGTGCAAGGCGCGTGGGCGCTGTTGTTGCAACGCTATAGCGGGCAACGCAGCGTGGCGTTCGGCGCCACTGTGGCGGGGCGTCCGGTGGATTTGCCGGGGGCCGAAAGCCAGCTCGGGTTGTTCATCAACACCTTGCCTGTGATCAGCAGCCCCGACGCGGTGGAAAGTGTCGAGCAATGGCTGAACCGTTTGCAGGCGCAGAACCTCGAACTGCGCGAGCACGAATTCACCGCCCTCGGAGATATCCAGCGCTGGGCCGGGCGTGCCGGTGAGCCGCTGTTCGACAGCCTGCTGGTGTTCGAAAACTTCCCGGTGGCCGAGGCGCTGCAACAGGGCGCGCCGGCCGGGTTGAGCTTCTCGATTCCGCAGAACCATGAACGCACCAATTTCCCGCTGACCCTGGCGGCCACCGCCGAAAGTCAGCTGAGCCTGCACTGGAGCTACCAGTGCAGCCACTTCAGCAGCACGGCGATTGTGCGCATGAGCGAGCACCTGGCCGCGTTGTTGGCGGCAATGGTTGCCACGCCTCAGGCAGCGTTGAGTGAACTGGACCTGCTGACCGTACCCGAACGCACCCAGCAATTGCTGGAATGGAACCCGCCGTTCAAGGCCGCGCAAAACCCGCTGTGCGTGCATCAGTTGATCGAGGCCCAGGCCGTTGCCCGGCCTGACGCCACGGCGCTGATTTTCAACGATGTGCAACTGAGCTTCGACCAACTCAACCGCCGCGCCAACCGCTTGGCCCACCATTTGCGCGGGCGCGGTATTGGCCCCGAAGTGCGGGTCGGCCTGGCGATGCAGCGTTCGCCGGACATGATCGTCGGTCTGCTGGCGATCCTCAAGGCGGGCGGCGCATATGTGCCGCTCGACCCGGCGTATCCGGCGGAACGCCTGCGCTACCTGATGGATGACAGTGGGATCTCGCTGCTGATCAGCCAATCCTCGCTGCGGGAAAAACTGCCATTGCCCGAAGGCCTGGCGGTAGTGGAAATCGACCGCGAGCCGCTGGAGTCCATGGCCGACAGCAACCCGGTCAACCTGACTTGCGGTGAAAACCTCGCCTACCTGATCTACACCTCGGGTTCCACCGGGCGGCCGAAAGGTGTGAGCGTGGCCCACGGTCCGCTGGCCATGCATTGCCTGTCCATCGGCGAGTTGTACGGCATGACCCCGGACGACCGCGAGCTGCAATTTGCCTCGATCAGCTTCGACGGTGCCCACGAACGCTGGCTGACCCCGCTGGTGTTCGGTTCGGCGGTGATGCCGCGCGACGACGAGTTGTGGAGCGTGGAGCGCACCTGCGCCGAGATCGAAAAACACCGCATCACCATCGCCTGCTTCACACCGAGCTACCTGGCGCAGATCGCTGACTACATGGGCGAAGCCGGGCGCGATTTGCCGATCCGCTCTTACACACCGTGCGGTGAAGGCATGGCCAAGCATGCCTTCGATGAAGTCCAGCAAGTGCTGCAACCCAAACGTCTGATCAATGGCTATGGCCCGACCGAAACGGTGATCACCCCACTGATCTGGCTGGCCTATCCGGATACCGAATTCGACTCGGCGTTCATGCCGATCGGCCGGCCCGTTGGCAACCGCAGTGCCTATATTCTGGACGGTGGCTTGCAGCCGCTGCCGGTGGGCGTGGCGGGCGAGTTGTACCTGGGCGGCGAGGGCGTGGCGCGGGGTTATCACCAGCGCCCGGACCTGACCGCCGAACGTTTCGTGCCGGATCCTTTCGTGCCGGGCGCGCGTCTGTATCGCAGCGGCGACCTCGCACGATTCCGCGCAGACGGGGTGGTGGAATACCTCGGTCGCATCGACCAGCAGGTGAAGATTCGCGGGTTCCGTATCGAACTCGGCGAAATCGAAGCCTGCCTGATGGAACACGAAGGCGTGCGTGAAGCCTTGGTCATCGACCGCGATGGCCCGACCAGCCGCCAGTTGGTCGGTTACGTGGTGCCGCGTGATCCGTTGGCAGATGAACAAGACCTGCGTGAGGCACTGACGGCGCACCTGCGCAGTCGCTTGCCGGCGCACATGTTGCCGGCGCACCTGATGTGCCTGGCGGCACTGCCGCTGACGCCGAACGGCAAGCTCGATCGTCAGGGTTTGCCAGCGCCGCAAGCCTCGCGCCAGAGCCTCGATCAAGTGGCAGCGGCATCGCCCGCCGAGGCGCTGCTGGTAGAAATCTGGCAGGCGCTGCTGGGCGTGGATTCGCTGGGCGTCACCGAGAATTTCTTCGAACTGGGTGGTGACTCGATCATTTCCCTGCAAGCGGTGAGCCGTGCCGGACAGCGCGGGCTGGTGTTCAGTCCGAAGCAGTTGTTTGAGCAACAGACCATCCGTGCACTCGCCGCCGTGGCGACCCGTCGTGAAGCTACGTTGGTCGACACGCCGACCGTCGAGGCGTTTGCCCTTGTTCCGCAGATTGATGCAGCGGCTCGTACAGGGCTGCAAGACCTGTATCCACTGTCACCGATGCAGCAGGGCATGCTGTTCCATTGCCTCGATTCGCCGGAGCTCAACCCCTACGTCAACCAATTGAGCGTGGCGGTCGACGGCTTGCAGGTGCCGCGTTTCCGTGCGGCGTGGCAAGCGCTGGTCGAGCGTCACGAAGTACTGCGCGCGGCGTTCCGCTGGCGCGATGGGCTGGCCGATCCGCTGCAAGCGGTGTTCGCCGAGGTCGAGTTGCCGATCGAAGAACTTGACTGGCGCGAGCGTAGCGACACCGAGCTGGCGCTGAGTGAACTGGCGGCTTCCGAGCAGGCCAAGGGCTTCGACCTGAGCTGCCCACCGCTGATGCGCTTCATTCTGGTTCGCCTCGGTGAAGCGCGTTACCAGATGATCTGGATCTACCATCACCTGCTGCTGGACGGCTGGAGTGCTTCGCGTCTGCTCGGCGAAATGCTGCGCCTGTACCACCACGACAGCCTGCCGGCGCTGACCGGTCGCTACGCCGACTACATTGCCTGGCTGCAACGCCAGGATGATGCCCAGGCCGAAGCTTTCTGGCGTGAGCGTCTGGCCTTGCTGGAAGCACCGACCATTCTGGCCAAGGCCTCCGGTGCCAGCGGTTGCGGCCATGGCGTGATGTACAGCGACCTCAATGCCGAGGCGACGCGCAGGTTGCACAGCTTCGCCAAGCGCCAGCGCGTGACCCTCAACACCCTGGTGCAAGGCGCCTGGCTGTTGCTGTTGCAGCGCCATAGCGGCCAGCGCAGCGTGGCATTCGGCGCCACGGTGGCGGGGCGTCCAACCGCTTTGCCCGGTGCCCAGGACATGCTTGGCCTGTTCATCAATACCTTGCCGGTGATCCAGACCCTCGACCCGCAACAGCCGCTCGGTGAGTGGCTGCGCGAGTTGCAGGATTACAACCTGGCAGTGCGCGACTACGAACACACGCCGTTGTCCGACGTCCAGCGCTGGGCCGGGCAGGGTGGCCAGGGGCTGTTCGACAGCATCATCGTCTTTGAAAACCATCCGGTGGACCGTGCCTTGCGCGGTGGCGAGGAAGGCGAGTTGCGCTTCGCCGAAGTCGGCAGCGGCGGCGTCACCAACTTCCCGATGGACTTGATGGTCAGCGCCAACGAGGAAGGCCTGGAAGTCGAATACCTGTACCTGCGTGATCGCTTCAGCGAACAGGAAGTCGAGCGCATTCGTGCCCAACTGGAAGGCTTGCTGCGTGCATTGCCTGAGGATGCCGACTGCCTGCTCGGCAACATCGGCTTGCCCGAAGCGCGTTTGAGTCTGCCGCAAGCGTCTGCCGACAACACTGATCTATTGCACGCGTTCAATCAGCATGTCCGTCATCAGCCGCAGAAAATTGCGTTGTTCTGCGAGGACCGGGAGCTCAGCTATGCCGATCTCGATGCACAGGCCAACGGTCTGGCTCAGCAACTGATCGCACGCGGCATCGGCGCGGAAAACCTGGTGGCCGTGGCGCTGCCGCGTTCCGAACGGACCCTTGTCGCGTTCCTCGCGGTGCTCAAGGCGGGCGCTGCGTATCTGCCGCTGGACCTCGCGTACCCGGCCGAACGGCTGGCGTACATGCTCAGCGATTCAGCGGCGAACCTGTTGATTTGCGACAGCGACATCGGTGAACGCCTGACGTTGGCCGACAGCCCGCCACGTTTGTTGCTCGATCAACTGAACGTTGCCGGCAGCAGCGAGTGCCCGGTTGTCGAGCCGCTGCCCGGCCACCTGGCGTACCTGATCTACACCTCGGGGTCTACCGGCCAACCCAAAGGCGTGGCCGTGGCGCGAGGGCCGATTGCCCGGCATTGCCGCGGCATCATCGATCTCTACGAACTGGCAACCCGCAGCCGTGAATTGCACTTCATGTCGTTCGCCTTCGACGGGGCCCAGGAGCGTTGGCTGAGCGTAATGCTGGCCGGTGGCAGCCTGGTGATTCGCGAGGACAACGTGTGGACGCCGGAGCAAACCCTGGAAGTGTTGCATCGGCACAGCGTCACCGTCGCCTGCTTCCCGCCTGCGTACCTGCAACAGATGGCCGAAGTGGCCGAGCGTCTGGGCAATCCCCCGGCGGTCGAGGTGTATTGCTTTGGTGGCGATGCGGTGCCGGACGCGAGTTTCGAACAGGTCAAGCGTGCCTTGCGGCCGAAGCGTCTGGTCAACGGTTACGGTCCGACTGAAACCGTGGTCACGCCGCTGCTGTGGCGTGCCGAGGCCAGCGAGCGTTGCGATGCCGCCTATGCGCCGATTGGGCGTGGCGTCGCGGGGCGCGGCTTGTACATACTCGATGCCGATCTCAATCCGTTGCCGGTGGGTGTCAGTGGTGAGTTGTACCTGGGCGGCGAATGCCTGGCGCGGGGTTATCACCAGCGGCCGGGGATGAGCGCCGAGCGTTTCATACCCGATCCGTTCGAGGCCGGTGGCCGCATGTACCGCACCGGTGATCTGGTGCGCCAGCGTGAATGCGGCTTGATCGACTACCTCGGCCGACTCGACCAGCAAGTGAAGATTCGTGGTTTCCGCATCGAACCGGGCGAAATCGAAGCGCGCTTGCGCGATTGCGTGGGCGTGCAGGATGCCGCCGTGGTGGTGCACGACACGCCGACCGGCAAGCAGTTGGTCGGGTATGTGGTGGCTGGCGCTGCGGTCGGGCTGGACCGTCGCTTGAAAGCCGAGCTGCAAGCGCAAATGCCGGACTACATGGTGCCGGCGCGAATCCTCGTGCTGGAGCGTTTCCCGCTGTCGGCCAACGGCAAGCTCGACCGCCGCGCACTGCCCGAGCCGGAATGGGCGCTGGGCGGCTATCGCGCGCCGCGCAATGCGCTGGAACAGGCGTTGACCGCGATCTGGCAAGACGTACTCGGCGTGCCGCAAGTGGGCATCGACGACAACTTCTTCGAACTCGGTGGCGACTCGTTGCAGGTGCTCAAAGTCATCTCACGGGTGCGCAGCCAGCCGCAGCTGGGCTTTGAGTTGAAACTGCGCGACTTGATGCAGAAACCGTGCATCGCCGAGCTCAGTGGCTATCAGGCAGCCGAGCCCGCGAAAGCACCGGACCCGTTGTTGGCGCTCAATAGCCGGGTCGCCAATGTGCCGGCGCTGTTCTGCCTGCACGCCGGTTTCGGCACGGTGTTCGACTACGAACCGCTGGCCCGGCGTCTGGACGGTCGGCGCACGGTATATGGCCTGCAATGCCGCATGTTGCTTGATCCGCAGTGGCAGGACGAATCGCTGCTGGCGATGGCCCAGGCCTACGCCCAACGGCTTCGTGCACAACAGCCGCACGGTCCGTATTACCTGTTGGGCTGGTCGTTGGGGGGCGCGTTGACGCAACTGGTCGCTCGGGAACTGGAAGACCAAGGGCAAACAGTGGCGTTTGCCGGACTGGTCGACAGCTACGTGGCGGGCACCGCGGAAGCGGGGGACTGGCGCGAAGATTTGGCGGACTTCCTGAAGTTCGTCCTCGGTCAACCGTCTGAAGACGCAGAAGCATTGATTGATTTGAAAGCCGCTGGCCTGAGTGAACGGGAAGGCGCCGCAGCGGTGATTGAAGCGGCAATGCACGGTGCCAACGAAAACGCGGCGTTGGGCGCGAGCGAGCTGACGCAGATCTTCGCCACCGGCTCATCGCTCAAACATCTGGCGCTGGCGCAACGACGATTGCCATCGGTGCAGGTGGCGGCGCATCGCTGGTGGGTGGCCGGGCGTGATGACGAGCGCCGGGTGTTCGAAGCGCAAGTCGGTCATCACGGCGTGGATCGCTTGTTGGCGGGCGGGCATTACGAGTTGTTGCGTGGTGATGAGTTGCTCAATGAGCTTGAACAACTGTTGGAGCGCCGGACAGCTATTGCTTGAAAACGTTAGTGGCGAGGGAGCTTGCTCCCGCTGGACTGCGCAGCAGGCCCATGCTTGGGGCCGCTTCGCAGCCCAGCGGGAGCAAGCTCCCTCGCCACAGGTTCCCTTTATTGTGTAAAAGGATTCGTCCCATGGCCGTACTGCCAGAACTTGAAGCATTCCTCGAACTCGCCGAGTTCGGCCGTCTGACCGGTAAAAATCGTCCGATGCACGAACAGACGCCGCAACAGGCGCGGATCGACTTCGAAGCGTCCTCGGGCTTTCTCGATGTGCCGCTGGCGCACATTGCTTGCGAAAACTTCAGCATCGCCGCGCGTGATGGTTACAGCCTCGCGGCTCGCCTGTATCGCGACGGGCAAGCGGCCGATGGCCTGCAACCGGTGATGTTGTATTTCCACGGTGGTGGTTATGTGGTCGGCAGCCTCGATTCCCACGATGCGTTGTGCCGTCGGCTGGCGGCGCAGGGTGGTTTTGCCGTGTTGACGGTGGATTACCGGTTGGCGCCGGAATGGCGTTTTCCGACCCCGGTGCAGGACGCCTGCGATGCCGGCAACTGGCTGGTTCGCGAAGGTGCGGCGCGTGGCCTGGATGCATCACGGGTGGCACTGGCCGGCGACAGCGTCGGTGCGACCCTGGCCACGGTTTTGTCGTTGATTGCCGTGCGCGACCCCGCAGAACTGGCGTTGAAGCCCAAGGCGCAGTTGCTGGTGTATCCGGTCACCGACGCCACCACTCACCGCGCTTCGCATCGCGACTTTGCCGAAGGTTACCTGCTGGAAACCCCGACCCTGGACTGGTTCTACGCCCACTACGGCGGCACTCCGGCAGACCTGGCGGATTGGCGCTGCTCGCCGTTGTTGGCTGAAGACTTGTCGGGCGTGGCCCCGGCGCTGGTGTACCTGGCCGGGCATGATCCGCTGCATGACGAAGGGCTGGCCTATGCCGAGCGTTTGCGCGCTGCCGGCAATGACCTGACCTTGCTCGAACAACCAGGCATGACCCATGATTTCCTGCGCATGGCGGGGTTGTTGGGGGAGGTGGAAGGGATTCACCGTGAAGTGGCGGGGTGGGTGCGTTCGCGCATGTGAGATGAAACCAGATCGT
>NZ_RCOB01000013.1:0-1523 GCF_004307665.1 Pseudomonas sp. Sample_16 | reverse complement strand
TTTTAGCGAAAAACATCTCGCGAAAGCTTGACCGTGAACAGAGTATCTACAGGTTACTCACAACACTGTAGGAGCGAGACTTGCCCGCGAAGGCGTTTTCACGAGTTGTGGGTAACTCAGCTTTTCTTCACTTTCTCCGGCCGTTTCCAGCCATCAATGTTCTTCTGACGGGCACGGCCAACGGCCAGCTGAGATTTATCCACAGTCGACGTAATGGTCGAACCTGCCGCTGTGGTCGCGCCATCGAGGATATCCACAGGTGCCACCAACGAATTGTTGGAACCGATGAACACGTCCTCACCCAACACGGTTTTCCACTTGTTGGCGCCATCGTAGTTGCAGGTGATGGTGCCTGCGCCGATGTTGGTGCGCGCACCGACTTCCGCGTCGCCCAGGTAGGTCAGGTGACCGGCCTTGGCGCCTTCACCCAAGTGTGCATTTTTCAATTCGACAAAGTTACCCACATGCGCCCGCGCTTCCAGCACGGTACCCGGGCGTAAACGCGCAAACGGGCCGGCGTCGCTGCCTTCACCGAGAGTTGCGCCTTCGATATGGCTGTTGGCCTTGATCACCACGCCTTTGCGCAGGGTGCTGTCCTTGATGACGCAGTTCGGGCCGATCACCACGTCGTCTTCGATGACGACTTTGCCTTCGAGAATCACGTTGATGTCGATCAGCACATCCCGGCCCACGGTCACTTCACCGCGAACATCGAAACGTGCGGGGTCGCGCAACGTCACGCCTTGGGCCATCAAACGGCGACCGGCGCGCAGCTGATAGTGACGCTCCAGTTCGGAAAGCTGCTTGCGGTCGTTGGCGCCCTGCACTTCCATCGCGTCGTGGGGTTGCTCGGTGGCTACGACCAGGCCATCGCTGACTGCCATTTCGATCACATCGGTCAGGTAATACTCGCCCTGAACGTTGTTATTCGACAGACGCCCAGTCCAGTCGGCCAAGCGATCCGCTGGGACCGCAAGGATACCGGTGTTGCCTTCGTTGATGGCGCGTTGAGCTTCGGTGGCGTCCTTGTGCTCGACGATGGCAGCAACCTTGCCGTCAGTGTCACGAACGATTCGGCCGTATCCAGTTGCGTCGTCCAGTTCGACGGTGAGCAGACCCATTTGTCCTGGCACGACAAGCTTGAGCAAACGCTGCAGGGTTTCAACTTCAATCAATGGCACATCACCGTAGAGAACCAGCACGGTGTCTGACTCAATGAACGGTACAGCCTGGGCCACGGCATGGCCGGTCCCGAGTTGTTTGTCCTGAAGGACGAAATTCAGATCGTCAGCGGCTAAACGTTCACGCACAGCATCGGCACCATGGCCGATCACCACGTGGATGCGCTGTGGATCAAGTTGTCGGGCGCTGTGGATAACATGGCCAAGCATCGAGTTGCCGGCAATCGGGTGCAAGACTTTCGGCAAGGCCGAACGCATACGCGTGCCTTGGCCAGCAGCGAGAATAACGATTTCAAGAGACATGACTGGCTACCAATCCTGGGTGGTCAGCGGCTGCGACCA